>JAYWHL010000207.1:0-10329 GCA_043777715.1 Cytophagaceae bacterium
ACAAGTCCATTTTGGGGAAGAATACGCTCTAAATACGAAGAGGCTAAACCCCTAAGCTATGAGATTGCTTTTTACCAAAAAAAGGCCGAAAAAACCACTGTTAAAATTCAAACAGACAAGGGATTAATACTAAAAACCCTGCAAGATGATGCCGAAACGGGCTTGAACTTTGCCAGTTATGACCTCACGATAGACAAAGCCGCTGTGGCCGATTATGAAAAATACCTAAACGACATCAAGAAAAAAGACGACAAAGCCGTCAAGCTAGAAGAAGGCCAAGATACCAAGGTTGTTTATATCAAGGCTGGGAAATATAAAGTGATAATCGAAAGTGCTTCGGGAGCAAAAACAGAAAGCACACTCGAAATAAAAACAACAGAAAGAAAGAGCAAACGAGGCTAGGCTACCCCGCCTTTATCGCAAAATAAGCATCAGAAATGGCCATTCCTACGAGATTGAGCCGTTTCTGAAATTTATCAAGATGTTCGTGTAGGCCAATCTCAAACACATCTTCTATTTCAGTAAATTCGGTTTCGGAGCGAAGTTTACTCATCTGTTTTTCGGCATTATTGGTGTAGCCATTACTAAGTGGCTTGCCCGAAATTTCATACAACGACCGCTCGGCTTGTTGCAAACAGTGCATAACCGACCTCGGAAAACGCTGGTCTAACACCAAAAACTCAACAATATTAGACGGATTCACAACCCGATACTCCTGCCTAAACATATTATAGGCACTTACCGACTTCAACACCGACGACCACATTAATAAATCCAAAGGCGAGCCAACGGTATCAGCATCGGGCAAGAGGGTAAAATATTTTACGTCCAAAAAACGGGTGGTTTTGTCGGCTCTTTCCAAAAACTTGCCCAAACGGCCAAAGTGCCAACCTTCGCCACGGGTAATGGTAGAATCTACGATACCAAAAAACAGCTCACAACTCATTTTTACATCATTAAAAAAGGCTTGATATTGAGCCAATTCCCAAGCGTGATGGGCTTGTGCCGCATCTTTTACCCGCCAATAAAACTGATTTACGTGTTCCCACATTTCTTTAGAAATACTCTCTCTGATGGTTCGGGCGTTTTCTCGGGCATATTCCAAACTATTCAGAATAGAATTTACGTTACGACCGTCAAAAGTCATGAAGCCTATAACGTGTTCTTGGGTGGCTTTGTCATAACATTCATAAAACTGATAATGGTCGGCGGTGGCTATAATGAGCGGCTCCCATTGTTGAGGCACATCGGAGGGCATATCTAGCACCAAATTGAAATTTACACTCACAAAACGAGCATAATTTTCGGCTCTTTCGATATAACGATTCATCCAGTAAATAGAATTGGCAACACGACTAAGCATAGGGCAAGAAGTTTAAGTTGGGCAAAAGGCTGTTACCATAAAACTACTGGCAAAAGCCCAAAAACACAAGAAAATGCCTAAAAACCTTTTTTGACAACCAACATCAGCCCTACATTTTATGACCCTGACCCATGAATTTGCAGTTCTGAAAAGAAAACTATACTTTTACAAAATAGTATGCTTGCATACCTTTATTTGTTCATATCTCCTCAAAAACTATCATGTATCAATATCTTCTCTACGAAATTAAGGACAGCATTTGCCACATAACCCTCAACAGACCAGAGGTTTATAACGCCCTCAACAACGAACTATTATCAGAAATAAAAACAAGCATAGAAGCTGCTGGTGCCGACCCCGAAGTACGAGTGGTGGTACTGACGGGTGCTGGCAACAAAGCCTTTTGCTCGGGGGCCGACCTCAAAGCGGGCATGAGTGCAGGGGGCAGTTTGGGCGATAGGCTACGAAGCCACTACAACCCAATGATACTGGCTATCAGAAACTTAGCTAAACCCGTTATTTGCCAACTCAACGGCATTGCAGCGGGGGCGGGCTGTTCGTTAGCTTTGGCTTGCGATATTATTGTGGCATCTGAAACAGCGGCCATGTCTCAAATTTTTGTCAATATCGGTCTCGTTCCCGATGCTGGCTCTACTTATTTTTTACCAAGATTGGTAGGTTCGGCCAAGGCATTTGAGCTGGCAAGTTCTGGGCGAATCGTCCCTGCCCATGAATGTTTGGCTTTGGGCTTGGTAAGCCACGTGGTGCCAGCCAACGATTTGGTAAATACCGTAAATGCCCTAGCCACACAATACGCCCAAGCCCCAACGGTGGCCATTGGTTATATCAAAAAAATGCTTAATCAGTCGCACGAATCTAATTTGGAACAAATGCTAGACCTCGAAGCCCAACACCAAGACCTTTGTGGCCATACGCATGATGCTGGCGAGGGCATTATGGCTTTTTTGCAAAAAAGAAAGGCCGTTTATAAGGGTAAATAGATGGTTATTACACAAGTAGCTTTTAAAACAAAACCATGACTGATTATCGGATAATTGTTGAATGAATTATCTAATAATCAGCCATGGTTTATAGTTTATAAAATATCTAAGATACTCAAAATGAGGCATTTACATCTCCCTAATCTTAACCCCTAAATGCCTTGGCTTGGTCTAAGAATGCCTTGGCTTGAGCAATATAGCTACGGGCAAAGGCTTCGCTTGGTTCGTTTTGATTTATTTGCAAAATCAATGCCTTGAAATCTATACCAAAATCTGCTTCAAAATTTTTGGCAAATTCGTTAATTACGCCATGTTGTGTACTTGCACTGATGCCTTTATCTAGCAACAAAGCTTTGGCCGCACTCATAAACACCGAATAGGCATGATAAATGGCATCGGCAATGCGGCCTTCGGCAAAAGCCGTGGTAGTCCAATCATATTTCTCGTCCGATTCATACAGCAAGGTTGCCACCAAATCGATAATCACCGAGGCACATTCGCCTACGCCAATTTCGGTAGCAAACACATCGGCCTGGCCCCAGTCTATAAAATCAGAACGCTCTAGTTGGCTAAGGTCGGCCAAGGGTTTTAGTAGCGTATAAAAATATTTTTCGCCTTGGGCATCGTAATAATCATTAAAATATTGGCCTTCTTGGGCATTGGTTTCATAATCGTTCAATATCCAACGCAAGGCAACGATAGCTCTTTTTGAAGGAATCTTGATTACTTTATCAGCAATACGGCCTTCGCCATTGCCCAACGTGCCGCCGCCTAGCAAAACCTGCAAAGCTGGCAAAACCTTTTTGTTGGCATCTTTCAACGACGACCCATGAAAGCCAATATTAGCCATACCATGCTGCCCACACGAGTTCATACAACCCGAAATCTTAATTTTCATATCAAGATTATGAGCAAGGTCTGGAAACTCCTCTTGCATTACTTTCTCTAACTCTGCGGTGATGGCCACACTATCAGAAATGGCCAAATTACAAGTATCCGTTCCTGGGCAAGCCGTGATATTATGAATACTATTGGCCCCAGCATTTGCCAAACCATATTGGTTCAAAACATTATAAACATAAGCCAGATTTTCTTGTTTCACGCCCCTTAACAACAAGCCCTGATTGATGGTAATACGCACATCGTCAGCCACATAGCCTTGTAATTTCTCAATTAATTCTCTTGAAACTTGGCTATTGATATTCCCCTGCAACACCCGAACCCAAACCCCAAAAAGCCCTGCTTGTTTTTGAGCAAAAACGTTGGTAGCCAACCAAGTAGCCCCCTCGCCTACGAGAGAAGCCGAAAGGTTTTTTTGTTCATCAAGACTATTTGATTCTATTGATTCATAGCCTTTTATCTCTACCGATTGATTTTTTAAAGCTGTTCTTTCTGCTTCAATAAGACGGGTAAATTCCTCAAAACCAATTTTTTGTATCAAAAATTTCAGCCTAGCTTTACTCCTACTATTTCGCTCGCCGTGGCGGTCGAACACCCGCAAAAGAGCCTCCACATAAGGTATCATAAGGTTAATTTCCAAAAACTCAAAAGCTACCTTGGCCAGCATGGGTTGGGCGCCCAAGCCTCCGCCCACCATTACCTTAAAACCACGCTTGCCATCTTGAATTTTGGGAATAAAACCCACATCGTGCATGTAGGTTAGCGAGGTGTCTTCGTCAGTATTAGAAAAAGACATTTTGATTTTACGACCCATCTCCTGACAAATCGGGTTACGAAGCAAATACCGAAACAGGGCATCGGCATAAGGGGTTATGTCAAACAATTCGTTGGGGTCTATCCCAGCCGTTGGCGATGCCGTAATATTCCGTACCGTATTGCCACAGGCTTCACGCAGGGTTATGTCGTCTTGCTCTAGTTTTGCCCAAAGTTCGGGCGTGCGGTCTAGGCTAACATAGTGAATCTGAATGTCTTGACGAGTGGTAAGATGAAGATTCCCAGTAGAATATTCATCAGAAATATCAGCAATTCGTTTCCATTGGGCAAGTGTCATTTTGCCATAAGGTAGCTTAATTCTTACCATCTGTACGCCCTGCTGGCGTTGGCCATATACCCCACGAGCCAAGCGAAGACTTCGAAATTTCTCTTCGTGAATCTTACCTTCTCTAAACAACCTGATTTTTCGTTCTAGGTCAAGTATATCTTTTTGAACCAGTGGTTCTTCTATTTCGGTCTGAAAACTTAGCATTTTTTGTGTTGAATTTATCTAATAAAAAACAAAATTAATAAGAATCTACTAACCTAGTAGAGTTATCATAAAGTTTTTGTTTTAATACCTTTTTTTTATTGTGAAAACCTTGATTTCTACATAGTGTCTTTCCATCTCCAAATATAACGGCAAGCCACACTGCGATAAGGCTGCCACTGTTTAGCAATGTCTAACATATTGTTTTTGAGTGATTTATCTTTTTCTATTCCATAAATTCGCATCATACCTTGTTGTATGCCGAGGTCATCGATGGGCATAATGTCTTGACGGTGCAGCGTAAACATCAATATCATCTGAACCGTCCACTTACCAACGCCTTTTATTTGGCTAAGGTATTCGATTAATTCATCATCGGGTATTTCGTCCCAGTTTTTGGCCATCAAGTTTTCATTCACAAAAAACTCGGCTACGTTTTTCATATAACCCGCCTTTTGATACGATAGCCCTACGCCTCTCATGGCTTCAGTGTCTAGTCCAATCAGCTTTTGGGCATCAGGATACCCCCCATCAAAAAGCCCCAAGAATCTCCCAAAAATAACATCAGCTACTTTAACAGACAATTGTTGCGACACGATAGATTCCAATAAACTATAATAAACGTCTTCACTTGAGTTTACTTCGGGCAATACAATTTGGCTAATTACCTTGGCCAACAGCGGGTCTTTTGATAAATGAATTTGAATAGGAGTCATTATGATGGGTGTTTTGGAATCAACAAATAAGCTGTTTAAACTTCTCATTTCAAAGCAAATTATAATGTTTTTTGAGTTCCCTATCAAAATAAACAATCATCATTTATTTATCAACTTCCTTATCTTTACAAAAGCACATTGTTTTTCAAAAGCCTTTAAATCAACCCAATCAGTCAAACCTCGCTTAAAAACGCTAATTTTCTATCCATGAAAAACATAATCATACACTTACGTTTGCCGTTTTCTTTGTTTTTAATGCCCGTTTATTGGTTTGCACTTAGCCAGTCCGAATCTCCACAACCCAACCGTGCTTTGTGGATTTTTGCCATTTTACACCTGCTCATTTACCCCGCCTCCAATGCTTATAATTCTTATTTCGACAAAGACAAAGGCCCTATCGGCGGCCTCGCCCACCCACCAGCCGTGAGCAAAGGACTTTATTACACCGCATTGGGCATTGATTTCATGGCTTTTTTGTTAAGCTATTTTTTTATAAATACATTTTTTGCCGTAGCAATCTTGATATATGGCCTTATTTCAAAAGCCTATTCTCACCCCATGATTAGGCTCAAAAAATATCCGTTTTTTAGTTGGTTAATCGTAGGTATTTTTCAAGGGGCATTCGTTTATTTAGCCATCATTCAAACCTTAGATAATCTTTCAATCAATCAATTATTACAAACAAAATACCTTCTGCCTGCCACACTAGCCTCACTCAATTTATTGGCTTTTTATCCAATGACCCAGATTTATCAACACCAAGAAGACGCCTCCCGTGGCGACCTTACCCTTAGCCGAAAACTGGGCATCAACGGTACATTTATTTTTACAGCAATCCTTTTTATGTTGGCCACCTTCGGTTATTATTTTTATTTTCAAGACCAAACCATTAACCAAACCCCAACTTTTTTTTTATATTTAATTACCACAACACCAGCCTTACTTTTCTTTTGTGTTTGGTTTTTCATTACAATCAAAAATCAAGAAAAAGCCAATTTCATCAACACCATGATACTCAATCTTTTGGGGTCTTTGTGCCTAAACCTATTTTTTGTTCTTATTTATTTTGCAAAATAACATCTTCAAAACCCTGATTATCAATTCTTTTCGGAATTTGAAAAACGAAATCGTAAAAAAAATATCACTAACTCTTGACTTTATACTCAATAAACTCCTATATTTGTACCACAATTCGCAAGAATAGTAAGCGAAAATAGCTCAGCTGGTAGAGCGCAACCTTGCCAAGGTTGAGGTCGCGAGTTCGAACCTCGTTTTTCGCTCAACTGATTAAGCACCTAACGGTGCTTTTTTAGTTTATTTGGGTAGGACTCTATTGCCTGCACAATGCCCGGGTGGTGAAATAGGTAGACACGCAGGACTTAAAATCCTGTGGGCCGCAATGCCCGTGCGGGTTCGATTCCCGCCCCGGGTACACTACAAAAGTCTAATTGCTTAGTTTTAAGTGATTAGACTTTTTTTATTTAATAGCCAACTAAACACCTGACTATCAATCTTCTTTGGTTTTTTATTCAGTATCAATTCATTATGAAATTACATAAATCTTTGGTGGGTGCCATTGTTGATGCACTCAAAGAAATCTTTGAAGAAAAACACTTGGCCGATAAAACCATTGAAAAAATACTAAAATCCAACAAAAAATGGGGAGCTAGAGACAGGGCTTTTATTGCCGAAAATACCTACGAAATTGTGAGATGGTATCGTCTTTTATCTGATTTTTTTCAAGATAAAAACGAGATTAATTTTTGGCAAATTTTCGCACTTTGGTGGCTAAAAACACACACCGAACTACCTGATTGGCCAGAATTTGAGGGTTTAAATACGCAAGACGTAATACAATACTTTGAGAAAGAAGAAACCTTTCCTAGAAAAATACAAGAATCTATTCCCGATTGGTTAGACCAACTAGGCGAAACCGAACTTGGTACTTTGGCTTGGAATACAGAATTAAAAGCCCTAAACAATCCAACCAAAACTATTTTACGTGTTAATTCACTCAAAATTTCTAAGGAGGCATTAATAGAAAAATTAACAGAAAAAGGCGTAATTATTGCTACAAACGAAAAATATCCTGATGCTTTAATTCTTGAAAAAAGAACAAATTTGATGGGATTAGATGAATACAAATCTGGTTTTTTTGAAATTCAAGATGCTGGTTCACAGGCCATTGCCCCTTTTTTAGACGTTGAACCAAACATGACCGTAATTGACGCCTGTGCAGGGGCGGGTGGCAAAACCCTACACTTGGCCAGTCTTATGCAAAACAAAGGGAACTTGGTGGCTATGGATATTGAAACCAAGAAACTAAAGGTATTACAACAAAGGGGCAGCAGAAACGGAGTGAAAATTTTGAAAGAATGCGTTTTGGCCAACCAAGAGACTTTGGGAAAATACAAAGACAGTGCGGATAGACTTTTGTTAGATGTACCCTGTTCGGGATTGGGGGTTTTGAGGAGAAATCCTGATGCAAAATGGAAATTATCGCTTGAATTTGTCGAGAAAATTAAGGTTATTCAAGCAAAAATTATTCAAGAATATGCGGTGATGGTAAAGCCCAATGGCAAAATGGTTTATGCAACGTGTAGTATTTTGCCCTCTGAAAGCGAGCAACAAGTTGAATTATTTTTAGTAAATAATAAAAATTGGGTTTTAGAATCTCAACAAAGAACATCGCCAGCAAAAGATGGTTTTGATGGTTTTTACATGGCAAGGTTAAAGAGAATTAAGTAGTTGTAAGCAATAGGATATAGGCTTGATATACAAACAATTACGATATTAATAATGCAAACTAATCTATGATTCAAGTACTTACAGAAATTTGTCTAAGAATATTGCTTTCGCAAAGGTGGTTGGTGGCTCACCAACCACGGGAAAAATTCTTTTCAAAAGCAGAAGGACTTTTAATTAATGCTGTGGAAATTAGGTGTAACGCAATTCTCCCGAATTGCGGGGACTGCAATTCGGGAGAATTGCGTTCCGTTTTACAAAATAGAGGATAACACAAAAATTTGTCTAAGAATATTGCTTTCGCAAAGGTGTTTGGTGAGCCACCAAACACGGAAAAGGGGCATTTTTAAAAGTCCTTCTCCTTTTGGAGAAGGGTTGGGATGAGGCGAAAGTGGAGCATCTGAAAGCAAAAGTAGCCTTGGTACAAAATGCACTTAAAGTAGTGAGTAAAAGTTGAGAATTTAATAAGTAGCCATAGGCAATTGGCTGTAAGCAATAGGCTTGAAATACAAGTAGTTACAATATTAATAGTACAAACTAATTTTGTCCAAGTAAACAAACCACTAAAACACAATCCACCATGAAAAAACCAATCTTTTTACCCGTTTTATTTTTAGTTTTTAGTCAAATGGCCATCGCCCAAACCGACAGCAGTTATCACACTGTGAGCCAAGGAGTATTCAATTTTGTGGGAGGCTTGGGTCTTAGCACCGAAAAAAGCCTAAGCAAAAACAATACGCTTTTTTTGAGGGCGAGTACCAATACCGCCTTCGATTTTGTGAGTAACAATGCTCAATCTAGTACCAATTTTAGCCTTGGCCTAACGCTTTTGGGGCAGTATCGGCATTTTTATAACCTCCAAAAACGCATTGCAAAAGGCCGTCCCGTGGCTCATAACTGGGGGAATTATATCGCTTTTCAAGTAGAACAACGCAATGCGGGTTTGTTTACAAACGGAGCAACGGTGCTAACGGGCAGGTATAGTTCGCTTACGTTTGGACCAGTTTGGGGAACGCAGATTGTTAAAAATCGCTTTGTTGTTGGTTTTAGTGCGGGGCTTGTGGGTTTTGTACCACTTAGTGGTAATGTACCAGGAAGTATTTTTTCGTGGCCTGTGCAACCAACGTCTAATTTTTCGTTGGGTATTTTATTGGGCAAAAACAAATAAAGGTTACAAGGTTTTTTTAGTTATCAATAAGCTCAATAACTTGTTTATTATCAGCACATTGGTCTAATAATTGGCTGACGGTTTTATGTAAAATTGGGTGGACAAACAATGGGGCAATGGCCGCCAAAGGCTCTAGCACAAAACGCCTGTCTTGCATGAGTGGGTGGGGTATTTGTAAATTTGGGCTTGATACCACCACCGAATCAAACAAGATAATATCAATGTCTATCGTTCGGGCGCCCCAATGTTCGTTTCGGACTCTCCCCAACTGTTTTTCGATGGCTTGGAGGTTGGCCAATAGCTGGTGTGGCGTTTGCTCAGACACGATGCCCAAGGCTATATTTAAGAAAGGGGCTTGGTCGATTTTTCCCCAAGGAGCAGTTTCATAAAAGCTAGATTTTACAAAAAATTGGCCTATTTGCTTGGTTATCAAGGCAATGGCTTTGTTAATTGTATCGTTTCGGTTTCCTAAATTTGCTCCCAGTAATAAATAAATCATGTTGTTGAGCTTTGAATTTTGGGTAAAATTAAGACAAAATTAAACTTCAAAAATAAAATCCCCAGTAGAATTAACTACTGGGGATTTTACTTTTTGGTTATATTCTTGACTGGTTTACTAAACTAGGACTTCTTCCAAGATGTGTTTTTCTTGACTAATTTTCTGAAAATCAGGCAATTGAATATCTTCCAGCAGTATTTCTTCTAGTATTTCGGCCCATTGGTTTAGATACAAAACCACATCGTCTCGGCGATTATGACGCATGGCGTTGCGGCGTTCCAACGGGATTCTTACCAAAATATTTTTGTCCGAAAGTTTTTCAAGATTCTGTAAGTCTGTGGTGCTTAGGCCATTATTTAACATATCGGCAATGAGCATATCCATCGGCAAGCCACTTGTTGGGCAATATTCTTGTATTTGTTCGTTCCAGTCGCCACGACCCATCATCGCAAATTCATGGATTTCGGCTTTGGTTCTTTTTGTTAGTTCTTGGGCAAGATTCCCACAATTACAAGACCCCATGTGGCCCCATTGATAAGCCACACCCGTACTAAGTTTTTTGGCAGTGCTACGCAATGCCGTGATGAGTTCTAAACTTGCAAGTGCCATGGTGTTAAATATTGAGATTGAGTAT
>JAYWHL010000208.1:0-3678 GCA_043777715.1 Cytophagaceae bacterium
GTGATGGAGGGCTATTGCCAAGGCATAAACGATTATGCCGCCAAACACCCCCACGAGGTTTTGGTAAAGGGTTTGTTTCCTGTAACGGCCAAAGAAATGACACGGGGCTTTGTGTTGTCCAATGCTTCGTTTGGTGGCATAGACCGTGCCTTAAAGGCTATTTTAGGAGGCAAAGTACCAACCCCAACACAGCTAAGTGGCTCTGGGTCAAATGCTTTTGCTTTTAATTCATCAAAAACTAAAGATGGCAAAACGTATCTTAATATCAATTCGCACCAACCCCTCGAAGGCCCCGTGGCTTGGTACGAAGCCCACCTTTGTAGCGAAGAAGGACTTAATATTTTAGGTGGATTGTTTCCTGGCGCCCCAACGGTTTTACATGGTTGCAACGAAAACCTCGGCTGGGCCCACACCGTAAACTACCACGACAAAATGGATATTTTTCAGCTAGAGATTAATCCAAAAAATAAATTACAGTACAAAATGGACGGCCAATGGAAAACCCTTGAGGAGCGGAAAATTAAACTTAGTATCAAAGGGTTACCTTTTAATATTACCAAAAAAATATACTGGAGCGACTATGGCCCAACGCTCATTGCTGATAAAGGCACGTACAGCCTAAGATTTGCAGGGCTTTTTGATATTAGGGCGGGCGAGCAATGGTATAAAATGAACAAAGCAAAAAACTTTAATGAGTTTTATGAAGCCCTCAAAATGACGGCCATCACGGGTTTTAATATCGTGTATGCAGATAGGTTCGATACTATTTTTTATGTTAGCAATGGTAAAATTCCATTAAGAAACAAACAATATAACTGGCAAAATACCCTCCCTGGCGATACCTCGGCTACGGTTTGGCAGGGTTTTCATCTACTACAAGACTTGCCACAATTGCTTAATCCAAAGGCGGGGTATGTATTTAATACCAACAACACGCCCTTTAATGCTACTGCTCCAAACGAAAATCTGAAAAATGAAAACTTTGATGCTACCATGGGTATCGAAACTTTTGAGCTTAACCGCAGTCAGCGATTTATGGAACTGATTGCCCAATACGATAAAGTGAGTTTTGAGGATTTTAAAACCATAAAGTATGATCGACAATTACCCAAAAAGTTTTCGTACCTAACAGACGTAAACCCCTTTTTTGACCTAGACCCTACACTGTATCCCGACATTGCCAGCCAAATTGCCCAGTTAAAACACTGGAATCATCGCTCCGACCTCGACAATTCAGACGTTTCGGTTTTTATCGTCAGTTATATTTACTTGAAAGATAAATTTGCAAAAACAGGCGAAAACCCCTACCGTAAGTTGCGAGAAGACGAATGTGTAGCGGCTTTGAGGCATACCAAAGCCTATTTGAACAAGCATTTTGGCACTACGATAGTGCCTTTGGGTACTTTGCAGTTTCATGTGCGGGGCAATGTGGCCTTGCCCGTGGTGGGTATGCCCGATGTTTTGGCGGCCATAGATACCAAGCCCTACAAAGACGGTAAAATTAGGGCCAGTAATGGCGAATCGTATATAGAATTGGTGAAATTTGAGAAAGGAAAACTACCCGAAATAGAGTCTGTTAATGCTTATGGGGCTTCTAACCACGCCGATAGTCCGCATTATACCGACCAAATGGAGTTATATATAAACCAAAAAACGAAGAAAATGACCCTGGACAAAGCCACCGTTTTGAAAGAAGCCACAAGGATTTATCACCCTGGGGAGTAAGAAGTGGATACTAAGTACTTGCTAGGACAATACAAATTGCCATTTTCTTCATTTGATTTAGTCCATCAATCGTTCTAATATTATCTGTTTGAGTTTACGAAGAATAAAAATAATTTGTTGGGCTTCTTCTAAATCAGAGGCATCAAAGGCATTGCTTATTACATACTCTTTGCCTTCAAGAATAGAAAAAAACCAGAATCTACCTTGCACATAACACCCGTACGTAGGCTTACCATTGTTGTTTTTGGCTTGGCCTATCAGCATTCCTCCAAGCATTTGTCCGATAGGGTCGCCCGAATATTTTTTTTCTCTTTTGTACTCGTGCATAAAAAAATAGGGCATTTTAATTAGTTCGCCAATACCCTTGGATAACATCATGTCTGACTTACATTTTAGATAATGTTCGCCTACATACTCGCCAATTTCACGGTCATAATAGGTTTGAATAGGGTTTTCAAAATCTGCAAATAGGATAATGAGGCTTATAAACTTCATTTTTAGCTCTTCTTCGTTCCACGAATCGCCATTATCAATGAGTTTTAGTAATACCTTATCCAATATGGGTTTATAAAGGGGTTCAATCACTCCCTTGGCCGATAGCCATTCCGTAAGAAGCGGCTGGGGTGGCCTTAGTCGTTGTAATCCAAAGGTGTCTGCCAAAATAGGTTCTAAGAGTTCTAATGATTTTGGGGTTCGCTTTGCCATATTGGTATTTATTTTTGTGTAAAGTTAGTCATTTTTAATAAAATTTATCATTGGTGTCATACACGAAACGCTTGTTTATAACGCATAAATATTTTATTAAAATACTGAAAATCAAGTGTTTGATAATTTTATATCATCACAATCATCAACCAAAAAACACTATCGCCCACCCATCGGTAACGTTCGTTTTTTAAGAAGAACGTAGTGTTTTGGCTTATTGAAAACAAGCCCAAGGCCATCAGAATTTCAAAGAAAAGCGTTCTTCTTTGATAGGCAAATTCACACAAAAAAACTATTGAGAAGTTAAAAATCAGAACGAAAACAAAGATAAACATGATGATTTTTCGAGTAGTTTTTTCTCCAAAAACAATAGGTAAAGAATAGGCTTGGTCGGCCACAAAAGCCTCCATCCATGAAAAAAGAAGTAGATTCTGAAAGGTTATAAGCGAAAAAGAAATACAAAAAGCGTAGTCGAGGGGGCCAATCGCTCGGCCACTATCTATCAAGGTACTTCCCCAAACTCCTGCACTATATACCAAGGCAGTGATGGGTTCTTTAAACACTTGGATTATGCTGCTTTTGGACGATTTGAATACAGCAACAAAATACAAAGCACTGACAGCCAAGGTAATAAAGCCAAAAATAAGTATGTTTTTGGATAGCCAAAAGCATAAAACTACACAAATAACAACACAAATTAGAAGTACTTTTTTTAAAATTTCGGCTCTGTTTTTTATAAATTCATGCCTTGGTGTTGGGCAATAGTCTATTTTTTTTATGTCTAATAGCCTGTCTGCGGTGTAGGCCATAAACACAGAAAGTCCTAAGATTATCGTTTGAGGAATATTTATTTGCCCATGTCCCGACGGTAGTTTTTGAGCTACCAAATGGCACAGCACAGCTCCTGCCACAATATCTAGGTTAAGATAATGGGCATTGCGTAAAAAAAAACGTAACTGGCTGGTATTAAGCAAAATATAATCGGATTAGTTTTTCTTTTTTTTGTTTAATTCTTTGGTTTTTGCCTCATTTTTGGCTTTTTGTAGGCGTTCGTTTTTGGTATATTGAAACCCAAAAAAACAGGCCAAAGCAAACATTCCCCAAAAATAACTAGACCTAAATTCGTGGCCTTGGATAACCTCGCCTACCCAAATAATAATAAAACCAACGCCTGCAAAAAGCAAAAGGGTTTCTTTGATTGTAAATTTATTTTCCATCATTATTTTGTGAGTTATTTTTACGGTTTAT
>JAYWHL010000209.1:0-10303 GCA_043777715.1 Cytophagaceae bacterium
ACAAAAAAATGACCGAAGAAATTACCCAAAATATACCCGAAAGCTATTTTGATATAGACAAAGCCACCAAAGAAAATGGCTTTACCATGCCCTCCGACATACTCACTTGCTCTTTGCTCAAAACCTTGGCGGCGGCCAAACCTGCGGGTAAATTTTTGGAACTTGGCACAGGCACAGGGCTTGGCACGGCTTGGCTATTGGCTGGCATGGATATTGATGCCAGTTTGGTGTCGATAGATAATGACCCAAACCTTTTGGCCATCGCCCAAACCCATCTGGGCAATGATAACCGACTAAGTTTAATAAATATCGACGGAGAAGTTTGGATAAAGGGTAATATTGACCAAAAATTTGACTATATCTTTGCAGATACTTGGCACGGAAAATACTTGATGTTAGACCAAGTGTTGAATATGCTCAATAAAGGAGCTTTCTATATCATAGACGATATGCTCCCACAACCCAACTGGCCAGAGGGGCATCATCAAAAAGCATTAAATTTGGTAAAATATCTTGAACAAAGACAAGACCTGATTTTAACCAAACAACACTGGGCAACGGGTATTATTATTGCAGTAAAAATTAAGTAGTAAAAGTTATAATCTATTGTTTATTAGATGATTAAATCAATAATTCATCGCTCATCATTCATCACTATTGTATAAACATGGCAAACCCACAAACCATGACCACAGCGGTTGAAAACCCACAAACCCAAACGTATCTTACAGGAGCACAAGCCCTGATGGAATCTTTGGTGGCACAAGGCGTAGATACTATTTTTGGATACCCAGGCGGCGCCATCATGCCCACCTACGATGCCCTCTATGACTATCAAGACCGTCTAAAGCATATTCTCGTAAGGCATGAACAAGGTGCTGGCCATGCCGCCCAAGGCTATGCCCGTATGCAAGGCCGTGCTGGAGTGGCCATGGTAACGTCTGGCCCAGGGGCAACTAACCTCATTACGCCCATTGCCGATGCCCTCTTGGATTCTACGCCCATGGTTTGTATTGTAGGGCAAGTAAAAGCCAATTTGCTGGGGACTGATGCCTTTCAAGAGTGTGATGTAATGGGAATGACCATGCCCATTACCAAGTGGAATTATCAGGTGGTAGATGCCAACGAAATCCCCGAGGTTATTGCCAAGGCGTTTTATATTGCTGAAACGGGTCGCCCTGGGCCTGTACTCATCGACCTTACCCGTACCGCCCAAACCGATTTGATGACCATACCGTTTGTCTATAAAAAATGTGAAAGCATGGTAAGCTACCGCCCAAGGATTGTTCCCAAACAAAAACACCTAGACGCTGCCGCCAAACTTATTAACAATGCCCAACGCCCCTATATTTTTGCAGGGCATGGCGTATTGATTTCTAAAGCAGAGGAAGAACTTAAAGCCTTTGCCGAAAAAACGGGAATTCCCGTGGCCACAACACTCTTGGGAATGTCGGCCCTAGACGCCGACCACCCCAACTATGTAGGCTGGTTGGGAATGCACGGCAATTATGGCCCCAATGTTTTGACAGACGAATGCGATGTGCTGATAGCTATTGGAATGCGGTTCGACGACCGAGTTACGGGCGACCTCAGCAAATATGCCAAACAAGCCAAAGTGGTACATATCGAAATAGACCCTGCCGAAGTTGGTAAAAACATGAAAACCGAAGCTCCCATTATTGGAGATGCCAAGGCTTGTTTGCAAGCACTGATGCCGCTCGTACATGAAAGAAAACACGAGGCATGGCGAAATAAATTCAGAGAATTTGATGAAATAGAATTTGAAAAAGTTACCAAACGAGATGTATATCATGATGGCGACAAGATAAGAATGGGCGAGGCCATCGTTATGCTCTCTAACAAAACCAAGGGCGAGGCCGTAACCGTAACTGATGTTGGTCAGCACCAAATGGTAACCAACCGCTATTATCGCTACAAAAAACCAAACTCTATCGTAACTTCGGGCGGTGCAGGAACAATGGGTTTTGCTTTGCCAGCAGCCTTTGGGGCAAAAGTGGGTGCCCCCGACCGTCAAGTAGTAGCCATTATCGGCGATGGGGGCTTTCAGATGACTCTCCAAGAGCTGGGTACAATTTGGCAAAGTGGCTTGGCCGTCAAAATTATCATTCTCAATAACAATTTCTTAGGCATGGTTCGGCAGTGGCAACAACTGTTTTTTGATAAAAGATATAGTTTTGTAGAACTCCAAAACCCTGATTTTATAATGATAGCCAAAGGTTTTGGGATTAATGGGCATAAAGTTTCTGACCGTGCCAATCTTAGCGAATCGTTGGATACGCTCCTCAATTCGGAAGGGTCTTATTTGCTAGAAATTGTTTGTGAAAAAGAAGAAAACGTTTTTCCGATGGTTCCCGCAGGAGCAAGCGTTTCGGCCATTAGATTGGAGTAGGATTGGATTAATCTTTAATAAGTAGAAGAAATATAGAAGCAAGAAGATTAATACATTGACAATCAAGCATTTTACAATTAAATAATTGAAACTATTGACATGAAAAAATCAGCACAATTTCCTTTTATGAATATAGAACAACTAAAAGAAAAATTTCCTGATAGTTGGGTGTTGTTATTTAATACACAAAATCAAGCAATAGGTCAATTGGCCTTGGAGGGGGGGTTTTTTGCTTATAAAAATAAAAATCGATTAAAGGTATATGAAAAAGTGCAGACTTTAATTCCAAAAGGCTCAACCTTTACCGTTACTTATACTGGCGAGCAGGTGTTTCAAGAAAATATGGTTTTATGTTTATAACTACCTTGTTTTCAGTAAAATAACATCATATTCTTTCCATATAACAACTTAAATAAGGGCAAATACTATCAGATGAAATTTGAATTAGCAAATCGTAATAGCCTGATAATTATTGATGTGAAAATTTTTGGAAAAGAAATAAGTGGAGATTTTAAATTAGCTTTAGATACAGCTTGTACACAAACTATCATTCGTCCAGAGATTCTATTTGCCATTGGATACCAGCAAAAAGATTTTACCAGAAAAATAGGTGTAACCACAGGAACAAAAACTGAAGAGGCGTTTGAGTATCAAGTTGAAGGAATCGAAACGCTAGGATATCGAATCAAGAAAATCAAGATTGTTGCCAAAAAATTACCAATTGGACTTATGATTGATGGCCTAATTGGATTAGATTTTTTTAGAATTTTACGAAAAAAATTAATCATTGATTTTGAAAAAAAAGAACTTTTAATGGAGTAATCATGATTCTCGAAGTAGCAATCTTAAATATAATTTCCTCAAAATCAGATAGTTTTGTTACTGAATTTAGAAAAGCTGAGAAAATAATTAGTAGCATAAAAGGCTATATCAGCCATGAATTGCAGTACTGTCTCGAAAACGAGTTTCAGTATATTCTTTTAGTAAAATGGGAAACCCTTGAAGACCATACCATTGGTTTTAGGCAATCAGAACAATACCAAGAATGGAAACAACTTTTGCATCATTTTTATGAACCGTTTCCAGTAGTGGAACATTATCAAATAATTGTGGATTGAAATGTCCCATTTTAAAATCCACAATCGAAAATCCGAAATCAAATTATGACAACTTACACACTCTCTGTTTTTACCTCAAATTCAATTGGATTATTGAATAGGATTACCATTATTTTTACACGAAGAAGAATGAACATCGAAAGCCTAACCGTCTGTGAAACAGAGCGTAAGGGGGTTTCTAGGTTTACAATTGTGATAAAACACGAGAGCCGAAACGAAGTAGAAAAATTGGTAAGACAAATCAGGAAAATAGTTGATGTACTGGCCGTTTTTGGATATTTAGACGACGAAATTGTGTATAACGAAATCGCCCTCTTCAAACTCGCTACGCCCCTCGGTGGCCCAGCCCTGGACATCAAGGCCATTAACCTAGACTGGAACTCGAAGGTTGTGCATTGGGGTATGGACTATGTGGTAATAGAAAAAACAGGCACAGAAATAGAAATCGCAGAGTTTTATCAATACATCAAACAATGGGAAATTTTGGAATATCTAAAGTCGGGGAGGGTGGCCGTTGGAAAAACCGAAAAAGGCTTGGTTGAATACCTCCCAGAAGGCGAATGGGAAACGGTTTAGGTTTTGATTCCTGTTTTTGAGTAGGACATAAATCCCATAAAAAGAGGGCCAGAAATTGAAAAATAAATCAATTTCCAGCCCTCCCAACCCTTTTCCCCTTTAACCCTTGACCTTTCCCCCCTTAACCTTTTCCCCAAAAATTACCTTTCAACAAACTTTACACCGCCATAATTAGCCCTAATCACAACCTTTGTGCCGCCTGTTCCTCTGCCAATATGGCCTTTGTATAGCTTGGTGGATTTGAACCCTTTGTCGTTTTCTTGGTCGGTGTTTTGGGTATAACTGGTGCGAGATTGCGAG
This sequence comes from Cytophagaceae bacterium, assembly GCA_043777715.1. Classification (GTDB taxonomy): domain Bacteria; phylum Bacteroidota; class Bacteroidia; order Cytophagales; family Spirosomataceae; genus JAYWHL01. The sequence continues at coordinate 4,405 of JAYWHL010000209.1, forward strand.
GCCGAGAACGCTCCATAGTGTGTAGAAACATCGAAATCATAATTATTATCATCTCCATCGGGTAATTTTACAGACGAATAATTAGCTTTAATATCAATACTTTTGGCGGTTCTACCCACTTCTCTGATGTCTATTCCGCCATAATCAAGCTCTAGTTTTGCTACTTGTTCTAGTTTGGCAATTTTGGCCGTAGAATACGATAAATCGGCATCTAGGTTTTCGATAGTTCCTAAATTGACAGACCCATGTGAGTTTTTGAGTGATATATTTCCACCCTTCGACAACTCAAGACTAGAATACGAAATTTTGAGTGTGCCTTGTTCCAAACCCTGTATAGACGCCTTGCCATAAGCTACTTTTATGTCTTTTGTAGCTCCCGTAAGATTATTGGTAACCAGACTACCATAGCTAGACGAAACCGATAAATCTGCTGAAAAATCTCCAATCTGAGTTTTTCCGTAACTGTTGTTGAGGTTTAAGGCGATATTTTTGGGCATAAAAACTACATAGTTTATCTCAACTCCCTTTCTGATGCGATTATCCTCGCCCGAGTGCCACGACCAGCCATTCCCACCGCCCCACCAAGAGTTTTTTTCTTCGGCTATTTCGGTACTAAAAGCCACCAAACTCGCCGACCGTGAATCAACGATGGTAATAGATTCTAAATATTTTTGGGCTTGTTCGTCGTCTTTGCCATAGCCCACCATCATCACATCAACTTTGATTTCGTTTTTGTCCCAAAGGTTGATGTTTACCTCGCCAAACTTATTTTTTAGACTTAGCCTATCTTTGGCTGTAACGGGATAGGTTTTACTAAAGGTTTTTCGTTTTTCGGCACCGCCCAAAACATTCTCGGCCTTTGTCCAAAGGCTTGCAAATAATAAAATACTAGATAAAAGCAGGATTTGATTTTTGTTTTTCATGGTCTTTTTTGTAAGTTTTAATTCGCTGAATAATAGATAATTGTGTATTAAGAAGGTCTATTTGTTGTTGTAAATTTTGCACCATAGCCTCTATCGTTATTTCTTGATTTGGACTTTGGGGTAGTGCCGTTTTTAGGTTTTGATAATTTTGTTCTAACTCAACGAGTTCGGCCTCAAAACGCTTAAATAGTTCGGGGTCTTGGGTTTTCAAAAGGCTTATTTCCTCTCTTTTTGTTTCTATCATCGATACATACTGTACCGCCATTTGCCCCACCTGCGGGTTTACTTCTGAAATCTGTTTGGTCGAATTTGCTATGCTTCCTCTTTGGCCTAGCCAAAACCCCAAACCCAATACCAACACAAAACCCGCCGCAACCGACCAATATTTTTGTGAAGGCAAAAACGATATTACCCTTCCCAACAAGGTTTCGGGTTGCTTGGTTTGGACATCAAAACGAGGCATTTTACTTTCTATTTTACTCCACAGTTCTTGGCTGGGTTCAAAACTATCAAAAGCCTCTTTGTTATCTTTTATAAATTGTTCTAGTTTCATTAGTTAGGATTTTTTTTGCTGTAATATTTCTAATAATTTTTTCTTTGCTCTTATGTATTGCGTTCGGGTGGTGGACTCGGCTACGCCCAAAATCTCGGCAATTTCTTCATGGTCGTAGCCTTCTATCAAATACAAACTCAATACCGTTCTGTAACCCGTGGGCAGTGCCATTATGCCAGCCTGTACTCGTTTTACTTCATAATCTTGGTCGTCATTGTCTGGGTTTTGTTCCTCTATCAAACCATCGTTATAACCATCATTCTGATATTCGGTTTTGTATTTAATATCCTCTATATCATCAAATTGTACTTTTCGTTGCCTTAATTGATTCAAAGCCCTGTTAATTACAATTTGTTTGAGCCAAGCCCCAAACGTTGCCCCTTGCCTAAAATCATTGATTTTGAGGAAGGCATCTAGGAAAGATTCCTGCAAAACATCTTCGGCTTCGGCAACGTTGTTCACAATACGCATGGCCACATTGAGCATGGCTTTGGCGTATAATTTATAAATTTCGTACTGTGCTTTGCGGTCGCCAATCTTACAGCGTTCTACCAACTCGGCGTGTTTGTCTTTGTACGGCAATGGGGCATCCACTATAAATTTTTGATTGAGGTTAAGGTTTTCATGGCTAATTTACAACAATGACACACCCAAAAACAGAATGTTGCAGGTTGAATCAAAAAAAACTAGTTTGGATATTATTTTTGAATTGAACAATTAAAAAGAGCGGCCTAAAACGTATTCAATAAAATCTAAAAATTATGCAAAATATAACAAAACAAAGATGCTATTTTGTTAAAATATTGATAATCATTTGATTAATCAAATCAAAACGTTGATATTTGTAGCCGTAATCAAACAAAATATATTTAATTATGAGCTTGACCAAACAATTTTTGAAAAGTAAACCACTTTGTAAAGTAACGTTTACGCTGCAGTCAGACGTAGTGGCCGATGCCAAAAATGTAGCCCTTTTGGGTGATTTTAATAGCTGGGATGCTTCAGCAAATATCTTAAAAAAGCAAAAAGATGGTTCTTTTCGTGCCATCGTTGAGCTAGAAACTGGCAAAGAATTTCAGTTTCGCTATTTGCTAAACAACGACTTATGGCTCAACGAAACAGAAGCCGATAAATTTGTAGCGAGTGGCGTTTCTGCCGACCAAAACAGTGTAGTTGTACTTTAAGATTTAGTGCTTTTACAACAAAAAAGAGGAATGAATTTCGTTCCTCTTTTTTGTTAAATGCTGTGTTAGTGGTTGGGTATTTTTGCTTGTGAAAACACTTTTTCGAGTTCGTTTGTGCCTTCTTCGTGGTATAGTTTGAAAAGCGAAGAGGTGTCTAAAAATATTTTCATCAGTCGGCACGTCTTTCTTCAAAACTGTATTGGCAAATGAGCCTTTAAAGTTTTGAAGGTTCGTTTTGCTTTTTGAAAATGAAAAGTCTGTCAAAGCAAGTCTATTTTCGGATTTGCTTTGTATCCCCTCTAAAAAAAGTAACGATTACTGTTACGGGATTTTTTGTTGGATAGTCTTTGTCAAGTTTTAGGTAACCATTTTGGTATGTTCCTACGATTGATAACATAAATGTTATGTTTTGATTTTAGCTTTAAAGGCACTGAGTATATGTCAAATTTTTATTTTTGTTTTGCGAAGTCAGTCAATGTTGGTGTTGCTTTTGCTGGTGCTAAACAGGGCTTGGGGAGGTGGTTAGCCATTGCGATTTGAAACTTGTTTGTCCCAATGTTTACTAATGTAAAATACTGATAATGAATAGATTAGTTTATTCGAGTACAGGAAAGTTAATTGGTGTTTTTCATCTTTAAGGTTATATCGCCAATATTGTAACTGTAAACAGAGGCAGGCAAGAACGAGAATGCAAGATTGTCTATTTTCTTTACTCCTGTTTGGTCGATTGAAGTTACTAAGGCATTTTGAAAATTATTGGCTTTGCAAAACTGAATCAAACTTTTTAATTCGTTGGGTTTTTCAAAATAGCGATTACTCCATTTTATTTCTACGCCCCAAACTGGTTTGTATTTTTTATCATCTACTAAAACCAAATCCACCTCGCCTTCGGTTCGGCCTTCTTTCCATCGGGCATAAGTCAAATCTAACTTTTCACGGTGCATCCATTGTGATAATACCGCTGTTTCTACCATATTTCCCATTTCACTATCGGTTTCGGAAATAGGGGAAAATAAAGCCGTGCGTAACGACGGATTGGTTAAATATACTTTAAAACTCGTAACTCTTTTGAGGCGTTTGGCGGTTACATCTACTTTGTTTAATACTTTTATTAAGAAGGCGGCTTCTAAGTATTCCAAATATTTTTTTAGTGTGTCTTTTTGTATGCCGCTTTCTCGGCTCATTGTTTCATACGAAAACTCATTACCCGTGTTGTAAGCAATGTAAGTAAAAAAACGATTTAACTCTTGTACGTCTTTTATGCCGTATAAACTGGGTAAATCCCTCAAAAGTACCTTGTCCACAATGTCATTTTTTACGTACCTACCCATCTCACTTTGTATTGTTTTGGATAGTACCACTTCGGGATAACCGCCAAAGTTCAAGTAATGAACAAATTCTTTATTGAATGCTTTTATATCGTGGGTAAGACAATAGGGCTTATGTTTTTCGCCATACAAAATGCTTCCATCATAAATAAGGTGATTCATGTTTTTTAGATGAATGTATTCCTGAAAAGTAAGGGGCGGTAACATAAAATCGGTAAATCTGCCCGCTCCACTTTCGGTACTGTGCCATTTTAGAGCCGCCGCCGCCGAACCTGATACAATAAATTTAGTTTCGGGGTAGGAGTCCACCAAAACTTTAAGGTGGCGTTCCCAATCTTTAAGGTATTGTATTTCATCAAAAAAAACATAGCAACCATTCAAGTTGATTTGGTTAAGCGATTTTTTGCAGAGGGTTAAAATATCTTCTAAACTTAAATGTATGTAGATTGGATTGTCTATGCCCACAAAGAATATTTTTTGTGGGTTTACATTCTCGGCCAGTAATTGCTTTATGCTGTGAAATAACATTACGGTTTTGCCTACACGTCTTGGCCCCATCAAAACCAAAGCCCTACGCACATTTTTTTCTACCACATAAGGATAAAATAACTTAAAATATAAGCGTTCAGCCATCGAACTATATACTTCGGGTATATGTTTGTTTACCCACCAAGGGTTTTCATAACGTAACCGCTCTATTATTTTTTCGATAGGAATAAGGTTTATACCGCTCATATAATTGTTTATTTCAACAAATATAGTTAATATAAATAGATTCAAAACATCTTATTTTTACATTTATGTTATTATAGGAGTTTTTATCTGTTTGTTTCTTTCTATTTTATCAAATTTGAAAGTTTTTTATAAAAAGTAACGCAATTCTCCGAATTGTAGTCCCTGCAATTCGGAGAATTGCATTACATCTAATTTTCGCATAACTACCTATCAATCAAATTCATAACTTTACTGTACTTAGCTCAATGGCATTACGTTTGTTGGCTTTTTTAACTTCATACGCTACCAAAAGGTCGTTTCCTGTTACTAGTCCAACGGCATTGGTAACGTTAGTTGCTTGGTCTATCCAAACTGTTTCTGAAACTGCTTCGGCATTAATTTTTTTGAAAGCAACTTGGCTATTCGCCCCTGTGGTTTTGGGTTGTTCCCAAATCAATATCGATGTTTTGGGGTCATCGAACAAGTAAGCATTTTTGGCACTTGGGTCTAGGGTCAATAATTTTTTTCCTGATTGATTCACAAGCCTGATACCCGATTCGCTTTTGTCCGTTCCCGAAAACCAAGCCACCAACGTTCCTGTTCCGTTGGTGCTTGAGGTTGCTCCGCTGTGAGGGCAGCCGCTTATTTTCCAGTTATCGGCATAAATTATTTTGGGTGCCGAAAACGTCAGTCCGTTGTCGGTTGAAGTCATTACGGCCATGTCTCTAATGTCGTCGTTATTGTCTCTGTAATAGATGTTTAGCGTTCCTTTGGTATCTAGCAAAAGGCTGATGTTACAGCAATCGCAAACCACAGGGTCGATAACTTTTTCGGGTTGGAAGATGCCATTTTTGGTTAAAACCAATCTCAAATCTCGTTCTTCGTGTTTGGTGCTATTGGCCACATCTTTAAGATACACCACGGCGAGTTCGTTGTTGGGCAACACCACAGCATCAAAAAAGCCCCTTACCACCTTGCTTGGGTCGGTATCAACCGAAACGGGGAGTGTCCAAGTTTTGCCTTCATTTTTTGATTCACAATACACAATATCAATGGCTCGCTTGCCTGCCACTTCTGCCCGATTAGAAAAAACGGCAACCAGACTACCGTCTTTTCTAAATAAAATTTTGGGTTTCATCAACTTGCTGCTTCCAATGCCGTTGCTTGCAAAAATGAGGTTTTTGTCTCCAAAATTTT
>JAYWHL010000210.1:0-3672 GCA_043777715.1 Cytophagaceae bacterium
TGATTATAAAAAATATAGCCCCCAATCATAAACATCAGCATATTGGCATAATTTACGATGGTGGAACAAACATTAACGGCAGGCACCAAGTTAGACCGCAACTGAAGGGCCGCATAGCCCACTGCGTGCTGAACGGCATGGCCACATTCGTGGGCAGCCACTGCGGCGGCGGCCACGCTTCGGCCTTGATACACATCTCCGCTTAGGTTTACGGTACGGTCGGCGGGGTTGTAGTGGTCGGTAAGTTGGCCATCAACTTGGGTAATTTTAACATCAAAAATATTGTTATCTCTTAGCATTTTTTGGGCGATTTCGGCCCCAGAAAGGCCATTCATCAAGCCAATTTGTGCATATTGAGCAAACTTACTTTTCAGTCGCCATTGCACAAACATTCCAATAATCATAAAAACGAATCCGATTAAATAGTAGCCAATCATGGTATTTAGTTTTTTAGTGATTTAATTTATCCTTAAAACAAAGTTTGTTGTTTGTTAATTCGCCATTTCGCTCAAAAATTTAATTCTCATCAGTCTCAGCTCCTCTTCGCTAATGTCGGGGTCGTCAAAATCTTTGATAGCCGTGGCAATATTATCGGTTTCGGCAGTCATAAAATACTCAAAAATCTCCTCTTGGCGGTCTGAGTCTATTATCTGATTAATGTAATAATCTAGGTTGAGTTTTGTTCCCGAATAACAAATGTGTTCTATCTCTTCTATGAGTTCTGTCATGGTAATACCCTTAGAATCAGCCACTTCGTCAAGATTTATTTTTCTATCCACTTGTTGAATAATAAAAATCTTGATTTTAGATTTATTTACTGCCGATTTTACAACCACATCCGTTGCGGTTTCGATGTCGTTTTCTTCTACATATTTTGTGATAAGGTCTATAAATGGCTTACCAAATTTTACTACTTTGCCCATTCCTACGCCATTTATCTGGGCCATATCGTCTCGACTGGCGGGGTAAGTGGTTGCCATTTCTTCGAGCGATGGGTCTTGGAAAATCACATAAGGGGGCAGGTTTTTTTCCTTGGCTATTTTTTTACGTAGGGCTTTTAATAACTCAAAGAGGGCTTCGTCATACGCCTTACCCGAGGTATTATTACTTTCTTTTTCTTCAATGGCTTGTTCGGCCTCGGCTTCGTAGTCGTGGTCGGCCGAGAAGGTAAGCGGAAAGGAATCTTTGAGATAGGCTTCTCCGCTTTCTGTAATTTTAAGAATATTATAATTCTCAATGTCTTTTTCGAGTAGCCCCATGATGGTTATTTGCTTAATAACCGACACCCAAAAATCGGAGTTTATCACTCCAGCACTTCTTTTCTTGTCTTTGTTTGGTTTTTTCTTTGGGGCAATGGCCTCGCCTGCTTCGTCCACCAACTCTTCGTCATCATCTTCGTCATCGTCTGGTTCTATTTCAAAGCCCTTAACAGTTACTCCTTTGCCAAACATTGGTAATTTATGGTGTTCATAACTTTTGATATATTGGTTTTCTGTACCTATCAATAAATCGGCAATGTGTTGAGCATCAAATCGTTGTTCGGTTAGGAGTATGGCCTCCAAGATGGTTTTTACTTCTTCTTCTAGTTTGAATTTTTTGGTGGGCTTCATACAATTATCACAAAAACCACAATCTTTGGCCATTATTTCGCCAAAATACCCTAACAATTGTCTGCGGCGGCACATTCCCATTGTCGAATACGACACCATTTCCATCAACAAAGCCTTGGCATTATCTCGCTCGGTTACGGGCTTATCTTTGTTAAATTTATCTAGCTTAACAATATCGTCCATGCTATAAAACATCAAACAATTACCCTCTAGGCCATCTCTACCCGCACGGCCAGTTTCTTGATAATAGCCCTCTAGCGATTTTGGAGCGTCATAATGTATCACAAACCTAACGTCGGGCTTGTCTATGCCCATACCAAAGGCAATCGTGGCCACCATAACCTCCACTTCTTCGTTCAAAAAAGCCTCTTGGTTGTGCATTCTCACATTGGGTTCTAAGCCAGCGTGATAGGCTAGGGCTTTTACACCATTTACCACCAACAAATGAGCAATTTCTTCTACTCTTTTGCGGCTAAGACAATAAATAATGCCCGCCTTGCCGTGGTTTTGCTTGATGTATCTAATAATCTGCTTGTCGATATCTTTCTTTTGGCGAATTTCGTAGTACAGATTGGTGCGATTAAACGAAGATTTATAGAGCGTTGCATCGTCCATGTTCAGATTTCGTTGAATGTCTTGCTGCACTTTGGGCGTTGCCGTGGCCGTAAGGGCTATTACGGGCAGGTTGCTCCCTAGGCTATCAACAATGCCCCTAATCTTGCGATATTCTGGCCTAAAATCATGCCCCCATTCGGATATACAGTGGGCTTCGTCGATGGCTACAAACGAAATTTTAGCTTTTTGAAGAAACATCAGATTTTCTTCTTTTGTCAATGATTCTGGGGCTACATACAATAATTTTACATTGCCCTTTAGCACATCGTTTTTAACCTTAGTCATTTCGGCCTTGTTGAGGGTCGAGTTCAAAAACTGGGCATTTACCCCCACGGCGTTCATCTGATCCACTTGGTTTTTCATCAAGGCTATCAGCGGTGAAATCACAATGGCTGTGCCTTCGCTCACAATGGCGGGTACCTGATAGCACAACGATTTACCAGCCCCAGTAGGCATAATACAAAAAGTATTGTGGCCTTCTAAGATACTGTAAATGACGGCCTCTTGGTCGCCCCTAAATTGACTATATCCAAAAATTTCTTTTAGGCGTTCTCGTAAGAGATTTTTGATAGTTTGTGTAATGACCATACTTCAGTATTTCTATTGCTTGTTTTGATAACGTTTTGAATCTTGTATTAGACTTATCGAATTTGAACAATTAAATTGCAAATTATTCTGCCATTTCCTATTATTTAACTTTTTTATCAAATTTTCAGAAATTGAAATTAACTAAAAATATTCAATCAACCGCAAAAAAAGTTTTGTTTGATGAAGCCCAAGCCATCATCAAAGCGGCCAGTTTGATAGACCAATCCTTTGAAGATTGCCTGTCGTGTATTCTACAATCCAGTGGCCGACTGGTAGTTACGGGTATTGGCAAGAGTGCCATTATAGGCCAAAAAATTGTAGCAACTCTTAATTCTACGGGTACGCCTGCCTTATTTATGCACGCCGCCGATGCCATTCATGGCGACTTGGGCATGATTCAATCTCAAGATATTGTACTTTGTATCTCAAAAAGTGGCGATACGCCCGAAATCAAAGTACTCGTACCCCTTATTAAACGCATGGGTGTAAAACTGATTGGAATGGTTAGTAATAAAAGTTCTTTTTTAGGGAAAAATTCAGATTTTATCCTCCATGCCCTTGCCGATTCCGAGGCCGATACCCTAAATCTTGCCCCAAGCACCAGTACAACCGTGGCTTTGGCCTTGGGCGATGCCTTGGCCATTTGCTTACTTGAATGCCGAGGCTTTAGTAGCAAAGATTTTGCTAAATTTCACCCAGGCGGGGCTTTGGGAAAAAAGCTATACCTCAAAGTAAGTGATGTGTATCCCCACAATGCCTTGCCTATGGTTGAGCCAAATGCCAGTATCAAAGATGTAATACTAGAAATTAGCTCAAAACGCCTTGGGGCTGCGGCCGTTGTTGATGTCCATCAACAACT
>JAYWHL010000211.1:0-10280 GCA_043777715.1 Cytophagaceae bacterium
GGGGTCGGTCGGAAAAACCCCATATTTATTCCAAAATGCTCGGTAGGTTATTAAATGAAAAGGATTAGTATCAACGATTACGCCGTCCATATCAAAAACTACTGCGATGGTATTCATATCTCTTTTTTTGGGCAAAGTTATGAATCAAAATCAATCAGCCCTATTTTGACATTTATAAACCGTACCTTTGTGGATATTTTCTATAAAACATGACATTCGACCAATTAAATCTCAATAAACCGCTCCTCAACGCCCTCGCCGACCTTGCATACACCCAGCCCACGACCATTCAAGAGAAGGTGTTTTCGGTGGTAATGTCTGGCCAAGATGTTTGTGGTATTGCCCAAACAGGCACGGGCAAAACCTTGGCTTATCTTTTGCCCTGTTTACGACAATATCAATTTGCCAAAGAACGAACCCCGCAATTACTGGTTCTAGTACCCACCCGTGAGCTAGTTGGCCAAGTAATTGCTACCGTAAAAGAACTAAGTACTTATCTAAGTTTGATTGCCGTGGGGGTGTACGGTGGGGTAAATACCAAGGCACAAATTGCGGAATTGGCTGGCGGTGTAGATGTGCTGGTGGCCACGCCTGGGCGGTTGATAGACCTGCTGATGGGAGGATATATCAAAACTAAGGCAGTAAAAAGGTTAGTTATCGACGAAATGGACGAGATGTTAAACTTGGGTTTTAGGCCACAAATCAAGGAAATTTTGGATTTATTGCCTCAAAAAAGGCAAAATTTGATGTTTTCGGCCACCATTACCGATGAAGTGGAACAATTGATGCAAGAATATTTTGCAAGACCCGTTCGGGTAGAGGCTACGCCCGTAGGCTCACCCCTCGAAAATATCCAACAAAGCATTTATCATGTACCCAATTTTTACACCAAGGTAAATTTGCTAGAAATGCTGTTGGCTAATGACGAAAGCATGAAAAAAGTACTAGTTTTTGCCAGTACCAAGGAACAAGCCGACAAATTGTATGATTACTTGTCTGAAAACCAAGCAGATAGCGTTGGCGTGATTCATTCTAACAAAACTCAAAACCATCGATTTAGGAGTGTAGAGAAATTTGAATCGGGCGAGTACCGTATCTTGATAGCCACTGACGTGATTGCCCGAGGTTTGGACGTGGCCGAGGTGTCGCACGTTATTAATTTTGAAACTCCCGACGAACCCGAAAGCTATATCCACCGCATCGGTCGCACGGGTCGTGTAGGCAAAAAAGGCATTGCTATTGGTTTTGTTACCGAAAAAGAAAAACCATTACTAGAGCTAATTGAGGGGCTGATGAATTACAAAATAGAGGTTTTGGATTTGCCCAACGATTTATCTATCTCTGACGAACTACTGCCCGAAGAACGCCCAAAAGTAGAGATGCCCTTTATTAAAATACCCAAACGCATAGACGTTGGGCCGGCTTTTCACGAAAAAAGCGAAAAAAACTCGAAAGTAAACGTAAGACGGAATATCAAAGAAGAAAAAATGCGTAAATATGGGCGGCCTATCACTAAAGTTGGCCCCAAACCAAAACGTAAAAAATAAAGATTTTTTACAGAAAGCGGGGTTTTGGCTTCGGTTTGTGGTATATAGAACGAAAACTGAGTGCTGGAGTGCTGGACAATTTTACAAAATATAGCATAACACAGAGATTTGTCTAAGAATATTGCTTTCGCAAAGGTGGTTGGTGAGCCACCAACCACGGAAAAGGGGCATTTTTAAAAGGGCATTTTTAAAAGCCCTTCTCCTTTTGGAGAAGGGTTGGGCGACCGTCGCACGGATGAGGCGAAAGTAGAAAATTGTCCCAGTACTCAGGAATGAAAATCCTTAGTAAATGTAATAAATTGATAATCAAGTAGATAACCTCTGTTTTCTGTCTCCTCAATCCTGCCTGCCTACATATAATTCACTAATCATTCTTTTTTTATTATGTTAAAAATACTCATCATCAATGGCCCAAACCTTAATTTATTGGGCAAAAGAGAACCCGAAATTTATGGTAGTCAAACTTTTGAAGAATATTTTGATTTGTTGAAGCAAAAACACGAAAACCGTGTTGGCCTAAGCTATTTTCAGAGTAACCACGAAGGGGCAATCATAGACAAACTACACGAAGTGGGCTTTGAGTTAGACGGTATCATTCTCAATGCTGGAGCCTATACACATACGTCCGTGGCCATTGCCGATGCCATTGCCGCCATCAAAGCCCCTGTAATAGAGGTTCATATCTCTAATGTATATGCCCGAGAAAGTTTTAGACACCATAGTTTTTTGAGTAGGGTTTGCAAAGGTATTATCGTAGGTTTTGGCATTAGTGGCTACGACATGGCCTTAGAGGCGTTTTGCCATAAATGAGTTGATTAGCTATAAGCAACAAATTGTAGGCTATATGCTTGATATACAAACAATTATGATGTTTTTTTCTGTGGTTGGTGGCTCACCAACCACCTTTGCGAAAGCAATATTCGCAGACAAATCTCTGTGTTATACTATATTTTATAAAATCGTCCAGTATTCAAATGGCGGATTCAAGTCATAAATTTCAACCAAGCTCCCCAAGGTCTTTTTTGGAGATAGTCCAAATCTTGGTCGTGGGCGAAGGCTTCTTGTTCAAAACTGATTTTACGATAGGCCGCATAAGGATTTTTGATTTGGGTTTTATGCCAAAAATATTCCAACAAATACCAAACATAAAAAGGCAAAATGAGCATTTCGAGTTGTTGAGTGAGATGAATCCGCTCGTGGTTGATTAACACCGCAGACGGATTGGGTTTTTTGACCAAAATAAAAGGAAATAGTGCCATGCCATTTGCCCCAAGCCAAGGCGTATTGATAATAATAGTTGGAATCAGTTTTTGTAAAATGGTGTTTATCATTTGTTACAAGGTTTTTGGCTAAAGGCTGGTTTTACGGCCTTCGTATGTCCGAAGTTATGTAAAAATGCTTGAAATTAGTCTGTCGTTTTTTTCTCTTACAAATCCTTAGTTTTGGATTAACGATAATTCCGAGATTTTAACTCCTTGATTATCAATTTACTAAATTCCTTATTCTTGTTTTTTACCTCCCAATTTCTAACATCAATCCATGTCATATATATCATCAATAGGTTTGGCTGTGCCTGCAAATTACTTTCAACAACAACAAATTGCTGATTTTATGGCACAAGCCTTGGCCCTAAACTCCCACGATAGTCGCAAACTCAAGGCCTTGTATCGGAGTACAAAAATTGAGCAACGGCATTCGGTTTTGTCGGACTATGGCCAGCCTTTGGGGCAATATTCTTTTTATCCTAATAGCCAAGACCTAGAGCCTTTTCCAACTACTGCCGACAGAATGCACGCTTATCAGCAATTTGCCCTACCCTTGGCCACAGAGGCCGCCCAAAACTGTATTAATTCCGTTGATTTTCCTGTTCATATTAGTCATCTCATTACGGTTAGTTGCACGGGCTTGTATGCCCCAGGGATAGACATAGAACTAATACAAAGCCTTGGTTTACAGACTTCTACCCAACGAACGGCCATTAATTTCATGGGTTGTTATGGGGCTTTTAATGCCCTGAAAGTGGCCAAAGCCATTACCGAAGCCAACGCCCAAGCACAGGTGTTGGTAGTTTGTGTGGAGTTGTGTACGTTACATTTTCAGAAAACCCAACAAGACGATTATCTTTTGTCTAACGCCCTTTTTGCTGATGGTGCGGCGGCGGCTTTGATTACGGCCAATCCAAAAACAAAAAGCCTAAAAATGAAAGACTTTGCCTGTGAAATCGTGGCCGAAGGCAGTAAAGACATGGCTTGGAAAGTGGCCAATCATGGTTTTGAAATGGTGCTATCGTCATACATACCATCATTGGTAAAATCAGGTATTAAATCACTGACAGACAAGTTATTATCCAAAGGAGAAGTATTTGATTTTTATGCCATACACCCAGGCGGCAAGGCCATTCTTGAAGCCATAGAGGCCAGCCTAAACATCAGCAAAGACGACAACCGCTTTGCTTATCAGGTACTAAAACAATATGGCAATATGTCTAGCTGTACGGTGCTGTTTGTATTAAAAGCCCTCCTAAACAACCTCCAACCCAGCGACCACCAAAAACAGATTCTAAGCTGTGCTTTTGGGCCTGGGCTTACCCTCGAAACAATGAAATTAGAGGTTGTATCGTCATCGTCATCGTAGAGACACACGGCCGTGTGTCTCTACGATGACGATGATGATATCAAAACCATTAAATAATTGGAAAAATTTAAAAATAAATATCGCATATCATCACACCGAAAACCAAATTGGGATTATTCGGCAGATGCCTTATATTTTTTAACCATTGTAACCCAAAACAGAGAATGTAATTTGGGAAAAATTATAAAATCGGGCGGTGGTTCGATTGAAATGGAATTATCTGATTTTGGAAAAATCGTAGAACAAGAATGGTATAAATCATTTGAAATTCGCAGTGAATTGTTTTTACATGATTTTATTTTAATGCCCAATCATTTACATACGGTCGTGGAAATATATAATGAAAACCGTGTTGATATTACAACCACGATTGTAGAGACACACGGCCGTGTGTCTCTACGGTCGATTCCACCCATCGAACCCACCGTGTTATCAATAAAACGAAACCCACCCATTCGTTTACCCAAATCAATATCATCGTTTATTGCAGGTTTTAAATCGGCGGTAAATACCAAAATTGATGATTATATAGATAATCAGCATTTAACCATTCCAAAATACAATCGAAACAATCATTTTTTTCAGCCCAATTACCACGACCATATCATTAGAAATGATTTTGAATATCAAGCCATTTCAAATTATATAGCCAACAATCCTTTGAATTGGAATAACGATAAATTTCATACCTAGACAATCAGAACGAATGTCAAAAGAACAGAAGATAGCTAATTTGTGTGATTGAAGCCAAGTAAACAAAAACCTTATTCTCTTCTCATCGTCTTATTTTTACTTTTCCTACCCGATAACTTAGGCCAAAATTGATAGTGGGTCTTGTAAATAGTTGTGCCAGTTGCCCAAAACTTGTAAAACGGTTGTTTTGATAGGCCAAAGTGATATTACCCAAATGAAAAAACCGATTTCTGTAAATCCGCTCATATCCGTTTTCAGACCTTCCCAAAAAATAGCGTAAAATCAACTGTTGGTTATTGTTGCCCTTGAAGGCGAGTTCGCTCGTAAAACCCCACGTAAACATATCAGGCGAGCGAATGGGTATAAAATCGTTGTAATTATAACCGTTGTTTCCGAGGGTATCGGCCTTGCTGGGGTAGTTGGGTACGTTAGTTCTTAAATTACTAAAACTACCCATTTCTTTAGAATAGGCCATGTCTAGGCCAATGATTCTAAAATCTACTATTTTGCTAGGTACGTTGATATTAAAACTACTCCGAAGACCATAGCCATAAAAACCATACTCGCCATTAAATTTATCAAGGGGCAACCTCGATGTGCCAACCGAATAACTCCCCCCATAGAGCAAAGCTCCGTAATTAAAGTTAGTAAACTGACTGGTATGGCTGCGGTAAACCGAACTCTGGGCCATGAGCATACGGTCTTGGCCTTGAAAACCTCCGTTTGAGACCAATCCGCCCGACGCATAAGTGGCTGAAAGTTTGGCCGAATCTTGACTAACGGGTTTAGCCCAATAGCTCATATCGTTGCCATTGAGAGCCGCCCCAAGGTACGTTGGCCTGCACGAAAACAACAGGCTACCTGTGCCAAGTACAGCGAATAAGTGGAAAAAATAGTTGATTTTTTTCATGGTGGATTGGTTTTAGCAATGAAGCTGTTTAATCTTTTAATTTTAGGGAAAAATTAGGTTATTTTTTAACTAGGCGAAGGTTTTTTTGAAAGCGTAGCACAGCTACGGTTGATAAAAAAGCTGACGTCTAGTTGAAAAAGAGCAAATTTTGGCTCAAAGAAATAAGTTTAAACAGCTTCAAACATTTATTGGCAAAAAGTAATTAAAATTTATGATATTTGCAACATTGTTGCACAGTAATTTTTTTGTTTTGTCTATTTCACATTTCCTTTTTTTGGGATTATTCTTTTACTCAGTTATGGCCAATGCCCAACAGGATTGCCAGGGAGGTATTAAGGGTAAAATCACCGACCAAGACCAAAAATATTTGGTGGGGGTATCGGTACAAATAAAAAATACAAAGTTTAGTGTTTTGAGCGACTCGCTCGGAAATTATCAATTCAAAAACGTTTGTTCGGGGCCTTATCTGTTGATTTATAGTAGTTTAGGAAAAATTTTGGCAAGTAAAACGATTGTAGTTACCCACCAACACGAGGCAAATATAAGCCTCAAAACGGCAAACATTGCTTTGCAAGATTTAGTAATTACAGGACAAAAGTTAGAAAACACAACCCTCAACAAAAACACCATTACAGGACAGGCTTTGGCCAGCACACGGGGGCTTTCTTTGGCCGAATCCCTCAAAGACATCACGGGTGTTACAAGCCTACAAACGGGTAGTAGTATCGCTAAGCCCGTGATTCATGGCTTGCATTCGAGCCGCATCTTGATTTTGAACAACGGAATCAGACAAGAAGGCCAACAATGGGGCGCCGAACACGCTCCCGAAATAGACCCCTTTGTGGCCAATCAACTTACAGTTTTGAAAGGGCCATCGGGTATCAGATATGGCTCTGATGCCATCGGGGGTATTATTTTGGTTGAACAAGCCCCCCTCAAAGATACACCAGAAATTCATGGAGAGGCCAATGCCGTTGGTTTTATGAATGGCAAACAGGGGATTTTATCAACAATGTTAGAAAGAGGACTTGGCAAGGGGCTGGCCATAAGGCTTCAAGGCACAGCCAAACGGGGCGGCGATGTAAAAACAAGCAATTATTTTTTACAAAACACAGGTCTAGCCGAATACAATTTTATGGCCATGGCTAGTTTGAAACACGAGCGTTTTAAGGGCGAAGTGCTTTATAGTCAGTTCAATACTCAATTAGGAATTTTTACAGGCTCGCACATCGGCAACACCACCGATTTACAATTGGCCATAGACCGAGGCACTCCTCTGGCTATTTATACTCCCAACCAAGGGCGTTTTGGGATAGAAAGACCTTACCAAGATATTAGGCATAATTTACTAAAAATCAAGGGAGTTATTAGCCTAAAAAACGAACATAAATTGGCTTTGACCTTGGCCAAGCAGTATAATTATCGAGCCGAGTATGATATTACTCGTAACAATCAAGGAGCATCGCAAGGCTTTGAACTCGATACCTACACTACCGAAATTGTTTTTGAACATGCTCCCATTCGCCAAAAACTGTCAGGAACGATTGGTTTATCAACTTTGTACCAAGCCAATGTTTCGACAGGGAAACTCGGCCAACCGCTTATCAAAACAGTATTGATTCCGAATTTTGAAAACCTGAACTTGGGTATTTTTTGGATTGAAAAATACGTTGCCCCTCGATGGGAAGCCGCCCTTGGTCTGCGATACGACAGCCGCAGTTTGCGGGCGTTTCAGAAAACAAACGCTTTGCAAAGTAATACGGAGGTTAGTATCAATCAAAAAATAAATCATCATGCTTCGGCATCGTTCGGATTGGCTTATTTGCCCTCTCAAAACCTTAATTTCAAACTCAATACGGCCATGGCTTGGCGGCCAGCCAACGTACACGAACTCTTTGCCGATGGTGTGCATCACGGAGCGGCGGCTTATGAACTGGGCAATGAAAACCTAAGCCCAGAAACGGCTTATAATATTTCGTTAGATACTGAATATCAATTAAATAAACATATTTTTAAGGTTAGTTTCTATCAAAATTATATTCAGAATTTCCTGTACTTACAAGCCCAAAATAACTACAAATTAACCATAAGAGGAGCTTTTCCAAGTTTTGCATATATTCAAAACAATGCCGTTTTTAGGGGCTTTGATTTTGAGAGCCAGCATCAGATTACAAAAAGATTTTCTGTCCATAATAAGTTTGCTTTTTTGTATGTTCGAGATACCGACACACAACAATATTTGGTTAATATCCCTGCCAATCGCTTAGAACATCTCTTGAAATATACTTTTTTCAAAGATAAATCTTTCGTTCAAATGGGCTATTTGCACGTATTTGAGCAAAAAAATATAGAAAAAAATTCAGATTTTGCCCCGCCTCCTCCTGCCTATTCGCTCTTTAGTTTGCAGGTTGGATATTCCCACAAAAACAATACTTGGCATCTAGGTATCAGCAATTTGTTTAATCAGAGTTATAGAGAGTACCTGAACCGCCAACGTTATTTTGCAGACGATTTGGGTAGAAATTTGAGTATTCGATTTCAGAAAAAGTTTTAAATAAATTAATATTTATGCAACATTGTTGCACAAATTGTTTATTTTTGCAACAATGTTGCATAAAATTCAAAACTTTAAATTCTTTATGAAAATCACATCAAAAACCCTTATTTTATTAGCTTTGATAAGCCAAATCATTTTGTTTTCTTGTAAAAAAGAGAGCGTAGATGTTTCTGATAATGAGCTGATTACGACCGTAAAACTCAATTTTACAGAGGGTACAACTACCCAAACTTTTGTTTTTCAAGATATTGACGGTGCAGGCGGGAATGCTCCTACTAAGTTTGATAAACTGGCATTAAAACCCAACAAAAACTATACCATGAGTATAGAAATATTAAACGAAAGTACCAACCCCATTACAAACACTACTACGGAAATTGAAGAAAAAAAAGACGAACACCTTTTTGTCTATACGCCTAGCCCCGTGAGTATTTTAACAGTAAAAATAAGTGATAAAGATACCAAAGGGCTTGCCGTGGGGCTAAAAGCTACCGCCGCCACAAGCAATGCAGGCACGGGCAAACTGCGAGTACAGCTTAGGCACCAGCCAGGAACAAAAGACGGCACAGCCACGCCAGGCAGCGAAGATTTGGACTTATCTTTTGATGTTGAGGTAAAATAGGGAATGGGTAAATAATAACTTATAAAGGTTTTTTACTGATTATTTTCTTGATAGTTATAGCCTATTTCGAGGTGAATAGCACCGCTATTTAACGAAAAATAGGCTTTAAATAGCGATAAAAGTATCGTATAAACGTTACAAGTTGTTGTTTTCCCATTCCTAAGTAGTGATTTATACAAAAATTATTCGTTTATTACAAAAGACGTTCTTTTTTAAGAGCGTCTTTTGTGGTTTTTGGTATAATCTTATCTCGAATAATGAAAAACAATCAACTGATAGTCTGTGTGTTATGTCTGATTTTATCAGATGGATTTGCTCAAAAATCGAACTGGGCTTTGTTGCCTTTTGTAAAACAAGACCGCCATAATCCTATACTTCTGCCCATTAAGAACAGTATTTTTGATTGTCCAGTGAGCCACAAACAGCTCAATTGGGAAGCCAAAGATGTTTATAACCCTGCGGCGGTAGTACGGCACGGAAAAGTATATTTATTGTACCGAGCCGAAGATACCCTAAAGGCTGTTGATGGAACATCTCGGATTGGTTTGGCCGTGAGCAGCGATGGGATTCATTTTAAGCGACAACCCAAGCCCGTGTTTTTTCCTGATAATGATTTTATGAAACCCTACGAGTGGGCAGGTGGCTGCGAAGACCCCCGCATCGTAACTACCCCAAAAGGTAATTATTTGATGACCTACACCACTTATGACGGCAAAACGGCTAGACTTTGTGTGGCTACTTCTCCTGATTTATACCACTGGAAAAAACATGGATTGGCATTCAAACAGCGTAAATACCACGATTTATGGTCGAAATCGGGGGCAATCGTTACCAAAAAAGTAGGGACAAGCATGGTGGCTACCAAAATAAAGGGTAAGTATTTGATGTATTTTGGAGATACCAGTATTTTTTTGGCGAGTTCGGACAACTTGATAGATTGGACAATTATTGAAGATGCAAAGGCTCAACCTAAAGCCGTTTTTGGTCCCCGAAAAGACCATTTTGATAGCCGTTTGGTAGAATCAGGTCCAGCGGCAATGCTCACCAAAAAAGGTATTTTACTGATTTATAATTCGATGAATTTGCACGAAAATGGCTTTGCTGGCCTTCCTCCCGATGCGTATAGTGCAGGGCAAATTTTGATGGATAAAACCCAGCCCGATAGTGTAATTGCCCGCACAGAGGGATATTTTTTGAAGCCCGAAAAAGATTATGAAATAAACGGGCAGGTAAACCAAGTGGTGTTTGTGGAAGGGCTAGTTTATTTCAAAAATCGTTACTTTTTATACTATGGCACCGCCGATTCTAAAATTGCAG
>JAYWHL010000212.1:0-3666 GCA_043777715.1 Cytophagaceae bacterium
AACATCAAAGATTGATGAGGGTGAAGTGTCTAAGCAAGATGTAGTAAATATACTTAGGAAGGCTGATTTTCATATTTCTGACATAGTAATTGAGAAAGAAGAAAAAGAAATACCCGATGGACTAATTGATTTTTTAAAAAGACAGCTTAAAGACTCCCCTAGTGAGATAAAAAAATTAGAGGAAAAGAAAAAAATAACGTCAGTTAATATTGAATTTGAGCATACCGTTAATCAAGTTAAATATTCATTGCCAATAGAAATGGAATCACAAGGAACAAGAAGATTTTATGGCTTCGCAGGGCTTTTGAGTTTGTTAATTAAAAATTCGGTGGTTTTTCCTATTGATGAATTAGAAGCATCATTGCATCCAGAGTTGTATATCCATTTTCTGTTATCTTTTCTAATCAATGCTAAAAAATCTCAAATTATTGCAACCACTCACAACCGAGAAATATTAAATAATAAGGACATTTTCAGAAATGATGTGATTTGGTTTACAGATAAATCAGAAACCTGTGCGACCGAGTTATATTCTTTATCAGATTTTGATAGTTCGGTTGTTAGAGACACTACTAACGTTTTCAATGCATATAAAACTGGCAAATTAGGTGGCACACCTAATTTAGGAGATTACTATATTGATATTAGTGATGAGAAAAACTAGAGCCATTCCATTAAAAAGCAAACCAACCTTTGCAGTGGTTGTAGATGGCGATTGTGAGGTTTGGTATTTACAAATGTTAAAAAGGAACGAAAGGTCAATTGTTGTAAATATTGAGCCTAAAATTCCCCAAAAAAAGAAATTATCCGAACAATATGAGAATGTAATTAAACTCTCAGAGGAAAACACAAAAGTATTTTGGATAGTTGATTTTGATGTAATAACAAGTGAAACCAAAAGTGCTAAAGTAGCAAGTAAAACAGCACTTCAAACATTTTTAGAGTATAAAAAGACAATCGCCGAAAAACACAAAAACATTGTAATAATTGTAAATAATCCTTGCCTTGAATTTTGGTTATTGCTTCATTTTGAAGCAACTTCTAAATATTTTGATACTTGTGAAGGTGCAGAGAAGCAATTAAAAAAATACCTACAAGACTATGAAAAAACCCAAAAGTATTATACAAAGCAAGGTAATGACATTTACTTACGCCTAATGCCAAATTTAGTAAACGCATTAAAAAATGCCAAGGCTTTAAAATTATTCGATGCCGAACAACCCAATCAAGGAATGTCCGAAATGCAACTGTTTTTTGAAGCAAACGAGTTTGGACAGTTATTTAAAAAATAAATTATTTCCCCTTATCCAAGACCCAAAACGTTAGTCCTGATTGCAATTGCATGGAAACAAAATAATTTTGGGGGAAGCCCTTCCTAAATGTCATAGAATCATAAAATAAGGGTCTGTGAGCCACAGACCTTGGTTGGGAATGTCATAGAATCGTAAAATAAGAGTCTGTGAGCCATAGACC
Source organism: Cytophagaceae bacterium (assembly GCA_043777715.1). Lineage (GTDB taxonomy): Bacteria > Bacteroidota > Bacteroidia > Cytophagales > Spirosomataceae > JAYWHL01. The sequence continues at coordinate 1,474 of JAYWHL010000212.1, forward strand.
TTGGTTGGAGGATAAATTTTAAGTCTGTGAGCCACAGACCTTGGTTGAGGTTGGGGGAAGTTCGTCCTTGGGAGATTATAACAAAAAATAAGGTTGGGGGAAACCCCCAACCTTATCCACTTAACCTCTAAACCTATTTAAACTATGAAAAGCTTTAAATAATATTTTTTACATTTCTTAAATTAAAGGGCTACATCAGCATCAATTACGTTCTCTTGCTTGTCTGCGTCCACTTCTATATTGTTAAGTCCTGAATTCCATAAGTAATTAATTACACCAGTCGTCATTTTCAAGTCCCCTGCCCATTTTTTGGCTTCGTCTCCTTTGGTCTTAGCCAACTGGCTTTGTACTAATAACGCAATAACATTGAAATTTGTTTTCTTAGAATCATCCAATTTCAAAAATTCTTTTGGATTTTGATTATAAGACGTAACTACCATTACAAAGTCACTCCATTCGCTTGAGCTTGCTATATTTTTTTGCTTTGTTTCTACATAACTAACGAATTCTTTTTCTGCACCGTTAGCCAAAAGATTAGCTGATTGAGCATTGCTCGATTTGATACTTGTTGTTGGTTGGTCAGCGTTGGCAGTTGCATTGATTCCCATCAAACATACTGCAAAGATAAATAAATTTTTCATAATATTATACAATTTGTTTTGTCGTGATTGACGATGCAAATATCATATATTATTATTGATTTTGTCAAATGTTTTTTTTGATGATTCAGTATAATATTTGGCAATTAAGGGCTTAAAAACCTTAATAAAACATATTTTATAGATTGATTTTAGATTATTACCAAATAATATTCTGTAACACTTTCATATACTTTATAAATATTTTGAATGTTAAGATATGTTAAAAAAATGAAAATTCTTTAAATAGTACAATCATTCGTTAAAATTATTCATTGTCTGATTAATGCCTAAAGTGCAAAAACTTAGTATTATTTGAGCCGCTCGGTCTAAATGGCTTGGCAATTCGGCGTATTCTATGCCTTCAAAATTACCCAAAACATAATCTGCTTGTCGGCCTTTTGCAAAATCAGACCCTACCCCAAAGCGTAGTCTTGCAAAATTATTATCCCCCAGTACCTCCTCTATATTTTTAAGCCCATTATGCCCACCATGCGAGCCTTTGGGTTTGAGGCGTAACTTAGAATAAGGCAAAGCGATGTCATCAGTAAGTATCAAAATATTTTCTTTGGGTATCTGTAATTCTTTCATCCAATAATTGACGGCCTTGCCACTTAGGTTCATATAAGTAGTGGGTTTTATACAGTATAATGTTCGGGCTTTGTGCTTTAATTCCATGCCATAGGCAAACCTGCCCATTTGCCATTTTACACCCGCCTCGGCAGCCATTCGGTCTAAAATCATAAAACCAATATTATGCCGAGTTGTGAGATATTCGGGGCCAATATTGCCAAGCCCAACCACGAGGTATTTCATTGCTTTGTTTTGGTTTTTGTAATTTTTTTTAATACCACAAATATACGGCCAAAAAATTGTGGGCTTAATTTCACATTTATATAAAAAATATAGTTTTTTGAACTTTTTTATGGACTTAAACTAGGTATCAGTTAGTTAGGCTCAATAATTTAGCATTTTAGTAATATTAGGTTTTTGTTTCTGCCAATAAAATTTCGTTTCTTTGCACCCAAATTCATCACTATTTCAAATAAATTCACCAAACCAAAAACACATCTCAATATGAGAAAATTTTTACAAGTGAGGGTAGTTACAGGCTTTGTGCTTGTTTTGGCTGCCTTGTTTTCGGGTAATGCCTTCGGTCAGGTTACTTCGTCTCAAATCTCTGGTTCAGTAACCGACGATAAGGGGGGAGTTTTGCCTGGGGCTACTGTTTTGGCTGTGCATACGCCATCAGGAACTAAATATGGTACAACTACCAATGTATCAGGTCGTTATACGTTCCCTGCGGTACGTGTGGGCGGGCCTTATAAGATTACCGTAACTTTTGTAGGTTACAAAGAACAAGTACAAGACGGCATCGTTGCTGATTTGGGTTCGGCTGCTAATGCTAAATTTAAGATGGTAGAAGAAGGCAAAACACTCCAAGAAGTAACTATCTCGGCAGGTCGTTCGGATATTATCTCTAGCAATCGTACAGGGGCATCTGCTTCTTTTGGTGTAAATGCCATCAATAGTTTGCCTACGATTGGCCGTACTA
>JAYWHL010000213.1:0-10269 GCA_043777715.1 Cytophagaceae bacterium
TACATCTAAGCCCTTTTGCCAAAATTTCTTTGCATTTAGATTTGACAACTTTTTAAAAGTTGTCAAATCTTTCAAATCTTTAAAGTTGTCAAACCTTAAATGCAACAACACGACACTGTTGGTGGTCATACTAAGAGGTAAATAACGATAAATTTCTTCTTTTAATGCCAAAATGCGTACTTTGTAAAAAGGATATCATTGACCCCTGTTCAAACAGATTCCATTTTTGGCAACCTTCTATCATTCTCAAAAAATCAAACCCATGAAAAACCTTTTTCTTGTTTTATGTTTACTAGCTTCGGCAGTGGCCAAGGCACAAAGTGTTTATGCCCCCCTCAATGCTGAATATAGCCACCTCGCCGACCGCTACGAGATACTTTCGGGGCGTTTTGCGGCGGGTTTTCATACCTCCGAAAAACCCTATTTACGCAAAGGGTTGGTGGCATTGGCCGATAGTATTCAAAAAAACAAAAGCATTAATTTGTCCGAGCAAGACAAATTTAACCTCAGCTATCTCCGCAACGATAGCTGGGAGTGGACCACCAATCAGAAAGAATCGGATAGTGAAAAACCGCTTTGGAATACTTTTTTTAAGAAAAAATCTGATGCTTTTTCATACCAAAGTACCGATTTTGACTTCCATGCCAGTCCAGTAGTATATGTGGGTTTTGGTAAAGAGAGTACTTCGGACGTGAGTACTTTTATCAATACTCGTGGTTTAGAGGTTCGAGGAATGATTGCCAAAAAGATAGGATTTTATAGTTATTTTGCTGATAATCAGGCCATTTACCCCCTGTATGTTAGGCAACGCATCGGCTTGTTGGGGGCTGTGCCACAGGAGGGATTTTATAAGGGCTTCAAAACTGCCGATGGTATAGACTTTATTTCGGCACGGGGGTACATTACTTTTCAGGCCGCCAAGGTTATCAACTTTCAGTTTGGCCACGACCGCAACTTTATAGGCAATGGCTATCGGTCGCTGATACTTTCTGATAACTCCAGCCCTTATCTTTTTTTGAAAATATCTACTAAAATAGGGCCTTTTCAGTACCAAAATCTATTTACTGAAATCATAGACAACCAAGGCCAACAGGGGCTACCTTATGGGCAGGTTGGTCCAAAGAAATTCTTTACCTTTCATCATCTTTCGCTTAATATTGGTCGAAACTTTAATGTAGGTGTGTTTGAAACTGAAGTTTTTGGTCGTGGCAAAGACCAAGGTTATTTCGACCTCAATTACCTTAATCCAATTATTTTTTATAGGGCCATCGAAGGCCAAAAAGGTAGTGCCGACAACGCCATGCTGGGGCTAGACTTTAAAGGAAATTTAGCCAAAAAAATCTCTATTTATGGACAAGTGGTATTGGACGAATTTTTGTTGAGCGAACTCAAGGCTGGAACAGGTTCTTGGGTAAATAAATTTGGAGTTCAGCTAGGGGGTAAATATATCAATGCCTTTGGTATCAGTAACTTAGACCTTCAAGGCGAGGTAAATCTTGTAAAACCATACACCTATCAACACGTAACTACTTCTAATAATTTTATCAATTATAACCAATCGTTAGCTCATCCAATGGGGGCAAATTTTAAAGAATTTATCGGTATTGCTCGTTATCAGCCCTTCAAACGTTTGAGTTTGGTAGGTACATTGCTTACGGCAAGTTTTGGCACAGATGCCAACAACACCGAAAACTGGGGCGGAAATCCTGCTAAATTCTATAATACTCGCAAAAAAGATACAGGCAACGTTATTGGACAAGGTTTGGCCAATAAACTTACCCACCTAGACCTTACGGCATCTTATATGCTAAAACACAATTTCTGGATAGACCTCAAAGCCGTGGCCAGAAATCAAGTAAGCGACGACCCGCTACTCAACAAAAATACACTATATGTTTCGTCGGCTATTAGATGGAATATTGGGCAAAAAACGATGATGTTTTAAGTCAGAGTCCTTGCTTATCTTTTCAAAAACTTAGCCTATTCATTGTGTTATTTACCAAATTTTCTCAACTTTGGGTGTAAATCTTCTTTTTTAACCCAAACCTATTATTACAATGCTAAGACTATGTACCAGCCTTCTGTTTTTTGTTGTTGCAAACTTTGCCCAAGCCCAACAAAATTTCGATTTAGTAGAAAATAAACCGTTGATGAATAATGGCCTAGAAATTGGCTATGAGATTAAGAATGAGCAGAATAAAGACGAATATTCTCGGTATGAAATCACTATTTTTGTAAGTAATAAAACGGGCTGCCATAAATTTTATGTAAACGACGAACGCCCGCAAAATACCTTTAGCAGAAATTATACCGAACCTGATGTTGTGGCCGTTTTTGACTGTTTGAATGCCACAGGCAAAAGGCTAACCTCGAAGGGTGGGCAGGTAAAGGCTAACCCTTTTTTAGTACCTGTTAGTGTTTCTGAAACCAAAGATGGTAAAACCACCTCTCAAACTAATAAAATACAAGCAGGTTTTATATTAAGAAACGGCGATAGTATTTCCAATGATTTTATTGTGATTGTCCCCCTTGGCGAAAGACCCAAGTTTAAGTGTAGGTTAATCAACGCCTCCGAGCTTTGATAATTGAAAGTGCGTTTTTCTTGAATATAAAATTGATTTCAAAGCCCAAAGCAAAATGTCAATACCCCTAAAAATAACTTCATAAAAATATGTTAAAACGCTCCTTTTCAATCCTTTGCTTCATAAGTATTCCTTTATTTTTTTCTTTTACAGCACCCTTCGATGATGAATTATTATCAGTTTTTGCCAAAATCAATGCTGATGTTCAAGCCAACGGCCAAGCCTACGAAACCCTAGGCCAAGCCAGCGAAAGCATCGGGCATCGCCTTACGGGGAGCAAAAATGGCCAAAAAGCAGAAGATTTTGCTTTCAATCTCTTCAAAAAATACGGTTATCAAGACCTTAAATTTATGCCCTTTGAGGTAGAATCGTGGATGCGAGACACCGTAACGTTATCGGTTGTGCCAAACAAAAGCGATAATTTTAGAGAAATTAAAGTAGTTTCCTTGGCTCATTCGCCAGTAGAAGCCCGAATCAAAGGCCAAATTGTTGATGTGGGCAATGGCCTTGAGCCAGATTTTGCGGCCATGAGAGATGCCATAAAAGGTAAAATTGTGTTGGTAAATATTGGCCTGCAAGCCCCAATCAAAGGCAATCGGAATTTACACCGTTCCGAAAAAACGGCCTTGGCCATTCAGTACGGAGCTTCGGGCGTGATTATGGTTAATGGCGTGCCGGGCAATATCTTACTTACAGGTACGGCCTCGGTTACGGGTAGCCTTATTCCTATTCCATCGGTTTGTATATCGCTCGAAAGCGGCAAGATGATTAGGGAATGGATAAAAACCGAAAACCTCTTTGCTATGATAGATATGCACAATTTTAGCAAAATGATAAAAGCTCGTAATGTGGTTGCGACAATTAAAGGCCAAAAAAAATATGCCAAAGAAAAAATCATTATTGGCGGCCATCTCGACTCTTGGGATTTGGCCACTGGGGCAATGGACAACGGTATTGGGTCGTTTTCGGTGATGGACATTGCCCGTGTGTTTAAAGTCTTGAACCTCAAACCAAAACGCACGATTGAGTTTGTAATGTTTATGGGCGAAGAGCAAGGATTGCTAGGGTCGAGGGCGATGATTAGGGAACTGATAAAAAGTGGCGATATAAACAAAGTAGCCTATATGATGAACCTCGACATGGCCAATAATGCCAAAGGTTTTAATATTTCTGGAAGAGACGAAATGAAAGCCTTTTTTGAAACCCTAGGCGAAAACATTAAGAAAATAGACCCAAGTTATGCCAACGAAATTCATAACCAAGCAGGGCTACACTCTGACCATCAGGGATTTATGATAAATGGAGTGCCAACAGCCAGCCCAACGGGAAGCATCGCCCCCGAAGCCATCGGTTGTTATCATGCTGATTGTGATAGGTTTAATCTCATCAAAAAACAAGACCTTAACAATACCGTTCGGTATTCGGCCATGTTGTTATATGCCCTAGCCAACGCCGAAGACCTCCCCGCCAAACGCCTAGACGACAACCAAACCAAAGAGTTTTTGATTAAACAAAACCTTAAAAAAGAGCTGATTATTGGTAAAGACTGGCGTTGGGAAGAGTAGATTTTAATGAGTAGCTGTAAGCAATAAGCTGTAGGCTATAGGCTTGATGTACGAATAATTACGATACTAATAGTACAAATAGTGAAAACTAATTTTGTTCAAGCACCTATTACCAAAAGCCTATCGCCTATCGCCTATTGCCAAAAGCCAAAAGCCTATCGCCTAAAGCCTAAAGCCTAAAGCCTATCGCCTATCGCCTAAAGCCTAAAGCCTATCGCCTAAAGCCAAAAGTCCAAATTCCATGCTCAACGACAATTATTACATGGCCGAAGCCCTAAAATTGGCCGAATTGGCTTTTGAACAAGGGGAAGTACCAGTAGGGGCGGTGGTGGTGTGCAGAGGGCAAATTATTGCCAAGGGCTATAACCAAACTCAAAAATTACAAGACGTAACCGCTCATGCAGAGATGATTGCCCTGACGGCGGCATCTCAAAAACTAGGTGCCAAATATCTTAAAGATTGTAGCCTTTATGTAACCTTAGAACCCTGTGTGATGTGTGGAGGAGCTATTTTTTGGAGCCAAGTGAATAGAATAGTGATTGGGGCTTCTGACGAAAAAAGGGGCTTTTCGACCATCTCCGAACGGATTATCCACCCCAAAACACAAGTAACATGGCGAGTAATGGAAAATGAATCGAAGGAGTTGCTTCATAAATTTTTCAAAAAATTAAGAACTTAATACACGCTTTTAAGGTTGAATAATTGTATCAAAACCTACACCTACTGTAGCTTTTGTAGCTTTTAATTAGACATTCAACCAAAAACAAACATAACTATGGCTTTTGTATTAGACCCTCTTCCTTATGCCAACAATGCGTTGGAGCCTCATTTTGACGCAGCAACGATGGAAATCCACCACGACCGTCATCATGCTACCTATATAACCAATCTTAACAATGCGCTTGCTGGCACCGAAAACGAAGGTAAAAGTATTGAAGAATTGATGGCTAATATCAGTAAATTGCCACCTGCGGTTCGTAACAATGGCGGTGGGCATTTTAACCACTCTTTGTTTTGGAGTATTCTTTCGCCCAATGGCGGAGGTTATCCTGTTGGAGGATTGGCAGAAGCCATTTCGGCCAAATTTGGCACTTTTGAGGCCATGAAAGATGAATTCAAAAAAGCAGCACTCACTCGTTTTGGCTCGGGCTGGGCGTGGTTATGCCTCAAAGCCGATGGCGAAATTTGTGTTTGCTCATCGCCAAATCAAGATAATCCCCTGATGGACGTAGCCGACTGTCCAGGCACGCCTATTATTGGCCTAGATGTTTGGGAACACGCCTATTATCTAAAATTTCAGAACAAACGCCCCGACTATGTAGATACCTTTTGGAATATCGTAGATTGGAACGCTGCCGAAGCTCGTTATCAGGCCGCAAAATAATTTTCAGTGCTAAATGCCTGAATGTCAATAATATAAAAAAGTGATTTGTTGTAAAGCAAATCACTTTTTTTTATGAAATTTTGGAAATATCGTCTTGTCGGTAGCTTAGGTACTGTTCGTGGTACGTATCGTTTAGCATAAATTCCAGTATTTTACCTTAACTTACGTTACAAATCAAAACGAGCTATTGTTATGTCAAAACCCTATTGTATAATTCTTTTTTTGTTGGCTATCAATGCAAAAGCACAAGAAAACCCCGTTAATAAAATAGAGATAGTATCTTATAATCACGTGGGTTTGGCGGTGCAAAACCTCAAAGAAAGTATCGTTTTTTATAAAGATGTTGTTGGCCTAGAACAGCTAGAAGTACCAGCAACGATGGGGGCAATCAGGGCTTGGTTTAAGATAGCCCCTGGCCAAGAACTACATCTTTTGCTAGGTCGTAGCCAGCCTGTGGCTAATAATGATAGGAATGGAGCTCATTTTTCGTGGACAATCCCCAATGCCGACCCCGTAGAAATGTATCTCAAGGCCAAAGGTTTGGTTTATCATCGCCAAAAACGCTTTGATGGGGCATCTCAAATTTATATTACCGACCCCGATGGTTATGTTATCGAACTCAACGAACCAAAACGCTGACTTGTGTTTATTACAAAGCCCATAACCGAAGGCATAGCCAAAAACTGAACAATTGCCTCAAAATTTATAATCCATATCTACTGCTTAGTTCAATAAAAATTGATAATTTCACACTTAGATTATCCATTTTATAGAAAAAATAATAAAACATGAAAAAAGTCCTCATTGCCGAAGATAGCTCTGTGATTCAAAATCTAGCCAAAAAAATATTAGAATTTCAAAATTTTCAGATTAGTGCTGCCAAAAATGGCGAACAAGTACTAGAAGCCCTCGAAAAAGAAGATTTTGATATTCTGCTCCTCGACATCAATATGCCCATCATGGACGGTATGGAATGTGCCAAGCGAGTGCGTGCCTTGGTGGGAGACAAAGCCAATATACCCATGGTGGCCATCACGGGCAATGCTCGTAACTATACCGATGCCGATTTTAAGGCCGTGGGCTTTAACGACATACTCATCAAACCGCTCAATTTTGATGCCCTCGTTAATAAAGTAAAAGAATTGACCGAGTAAATCAAGTCTAGTAAGAAAGTGGACAAAACTAAATCGTACTGAGTGCTGGACAATTTTACAAAATATAGCATAACACAGAGATTTGTCTAAGAATATTGCTTTCGCAGAGGTGGTTGGTGAGCCACCAACCACGGAAAAGGTATATCCTGTTTCTGCTTTCTTAATACCATTTTACTACTTAATAGGTTAATAAAAATTTTACTATTTTTCAATGAAAATCACAGTGCTTGGGTCGGGTACATCTCAAGGCGTACCTGTAATTGGTTGCGACTGTGAGGTTTGCCGTTCGGTAGATTATAGGGACAAACGCCTACGGGTTTCGGTACATATCGAAACCCAAGGTAAAAGTTTTGTGATTGATACGGGTCCAGATTTTAGACAACAAATGCTTAGAGAAAATATCAGAAAGATAGACGCTCTGGTGTTTACTCACGAACACAAAGATCATTTGGCAGGGCTAGACGATGTGCGAGCCTATAATTTTTTTCAGCAAAAAGATATGCCCGTTTATGGACACCCCAGGGTGTTGGCACAGCTAAAACAAGAGTTTTATTATGCCTTTGCCGAAATTAAATACCCAGGCGTTCCCATTATTAAATTGCATGAAATAGATACGCAACCCTTTGATATAGAAGGGGTTAAATTTATACCGATAGAGGTTATGCACCATAAACTATCGGTTTTTGGGTATAGAATCGGAGATTTTTCTTATATAACAGACGTAAACTATATGTCTGACGAGGCGATTGCCTTGGCCAAAAATTCCAAAATCTTGATACTAAGTGCCTTACAAAAAAGCCCCCATATTTCTCATTACACCCTTGCCCAAGCCCTAGCGGTTATAGAACAAATTGCCCCTCAAGAAGCCTATCTTACGCATATTTCTCATAGAATGGGTTTGCACCGAGTTACAGAAGCCGAACTACCCACTAACGTAAAACTAGCTTATGACGGCTTGGTGCTAAATTTATAAATTACTTTTAGCAATTGGCCTTAAACATTTTCTATTTTCGCCTCATCACAACTCTTTTCAAAAGCGGAAGTACTTTTAATAAATGCTACGGAAGTTAGGTGTAACGCAATTCTCCTGAATTGCAGTCCCCGCAATTCGGGAGAATTGCGTCAGATTTATAAAATTGTCTAGTACTCAGGTCTCCCAACTTATCTTTTTCTAATCTCGAATTTCTTCAAAAATGTCTCTTCACAAAACCCGAGGTATTGTTATTAGCTACCTCCGATACAAGGAAACATCGGTTATTGTAAAGATTTATACCGAACAATTTGGGATTCAGACTTATATAGAAAACGGGGTACGGAGTAGTAAATCAAAAAATAAAATCGCTCTTTTTCAGCCACTTACCTTGCTTGATTTGGTGGTTTATCACAAAAACTCTGGGGCTAGTACCATTCAACGTATCGCCGAAATAAAATGCAATAATCCCTATCTTAATATTCCTTTCGAGATAGCCAAGTCGTCTATCGCCATGTTTATTGTGGAAATACTTGGCAAATGCCTCAAAGAAGAAGCCAGTAATACGGCCTTGTTCGAGTTTATAAACGATTCGCTACTTTGGCTAGACCAAGCCCATAGCCAGTTCGGTTTTTTTCATCTTATTTTCTTACTTCGGCTTTCGTCTTATTTGGGTTTTGCACCCCTCAATGCCAACGAAATAAATGAACAATTGATAGAAGCAAAATATAAAATTGTATTGGACAAACCCGTACTTTTGCAACTCGATAAACTCATAGATTCTGATTATTCTGATGGTTTTTTGGTCAATGCCAATGTCCGTAACTTGTTGTTAGAAAGCATCTTAGCTTTTTATGATTTGCATTTGGATAGCCTTGGAGAAATAAAATCGTTGGCAGTTTTAAGGGAGGTAAACAGGCGATAAAATATCAAATCCATGCCCATTGATGTAAAAGGGAGTGTGATAGACTCCCAAACTCGTTGTAGTCATTATCATTCAGTTTTAGATGTTATTGCCATAAAATTCAGATGTTGTGGCCAATATTATCCATGCTTTTTGTGCCATTCCGAAAGCCAAAACCATACTATTGAGCGTTGGCAAAGCCACGAATTTGATACTCAGGCCATTTTATGCGGTGTATGCCAAACCACGATGACTATCCAGCAATATTTTGACAGCAATGCCCGATGTCCGAATTGTGAGGCGGCTTTTAATCCCAAATGTAGTAATCATTATTACCTATATTTTGAAATTTAATACGACGATTTTCAATTACTTAACCCTCAAAAAAAACCTTCTTAAATATCCATTTGAATATTTTTTGGTGTTTTTTTGTTTACTGATTTTTGTACTCGAAACCATCAATGCTCGCCTTTGGATGAACGATTTTAAGGTTTATTACCTAGCCGCTCAACACCTCCTAGGCGACGGCCAAGTGTATGGCCAAGCCTTTGGTTTATCAACAGGATTTTTTAAGTATTCGCCCTTTGCGGCCATGTTCTTTGTGCCGTTTAGTTTTTTGCCTTTTGAAATCTCTAAAATATTTCTCTATTTCCTTAGTTCGGGGGCTATGATTGGTTTGTTTTGGGGCCTTAAAAAGTTACAATTTTTTCAAGATTCAAACCTTAAACCACAGGCTATCAATTGGTTATTATTTGTGGTGGTGGTAATCAACGCTCCGCAATTGTTTAGAGAATTACATTTGGGTAATGTAAATATGATTTTGCTTTTTTTGGCCATCAGGGCTTTGTTGATGATGCCCTCAAAGCCTGTTTTTTCGGCGGTTTTATTGGCAATTTGTGTGCTTTTTAAGCCTCATTTTTTGTTACTGATTCCCCTGTTGGTTTTGCGTAAAGAAGCCAAAACATTACTTTTTTTGCTTGGATTTATCGTTTTCGGCTTGTTTTTGCCTTCATTTTTAATAGGTTGGTCGGCCAATATTATTTTGTTGAAAGACTGGCTTTTGAGTATCCAAGCCCATAATAATCAGTTGATTAGTGCCAACGACAACCTCGCATTTATACTACAAAACACCTTTTTCCCAAGCCAAGACATCACCGTTTACAAACTTTGGGCTTTGGCGGTTTTATTAATTTTTGCTTTGTTGGTTTTGTGGATTGTTGTTGAACATTGGCAAAAAGAAAAATCTGCTGCGAAAAATCTAGTAAAAAACCATTTTCAGATAGAGTTTTGTTTGTTACTGGCTATGATTCCAACGCTATTTATTACAGACACCGAGCATTTTTTATTGTCTATTCCAATTATTTCTTATCTTGTAATCAAGGCATTAAGTTACAGAATGTCAAAGCCCGTCTTTTCGGTAGGTCTTGGTTTTACTTTGATTTTATATTTATCAAGCGATTTTATTTCTCAAAATTCAATACTTGGTATAGGCAATGCCCTGCTGTTATTGATACTAATTGGGCATGAAATGCTGATAAAAACGGATACAATGGTAGAATGAATTATGAATTCAATCATTTGATTATCAAATAATTATAATTTTTAAAAATAGCCGTGGGGTTGTGTAAAAAGTCGGAGTAAAAAAAAATTCAAAAATCGCCCAAATTATATTTGGAAATATGTTTTTTATCAAATTAAAATTCTGAATAA
>JAYWHL010000214.1:0-10243 GCA_043777715.1 Cytophagaceae bacterium
GTGTGTTGGTGGAGGCCCTTAACGTTGATATTGAACTGTTCAACAATCTCCAAAATTTGGTCTGCCTGATGTATCGATATTCCAAATTTAGAATCGGGCTGTGCCGTCATAATTTTGGGGTTTCCTCCTGCGGCCACGTGGGGTTTTATACGTATCATACAAGGGACTGAATTGCCAAAAGTTTGCCCAAATTGTGCCAAAACATCTAAATTGTCAAGGTTAATAATCACGCCTTCACTTACTGCAAACGCTATTTCTTCAAAATCTACGCCACTGGGTGTAAAAGTGATTTGTTTTGGCTCAAACCCCGCCAATTTTGCTATTTTTAATTCCTCGGGCGACACCACATCTATTTCTACACCGTGTAACCTCATTAGTTTCAATATACTGATATTGGTATTGGCCTTACAAGCATATTTTATTTTGAGGTCAATTTCGCTGAAAGCATTTTTTAGGCTTTCAATTTTTTCGATAATTTTTGCAGCATCATAAACAAAAAGGGGAGTTCCAAATTGTGTTGCTAGTTTACTAAGTCCTTGTCCTTGAATCTGATAATACATTTTTTGAGTTTTAATTGATAATCTAATCTGAAATTAACTTTGATTTTACAACGAATTATAAAATTCTACAACTTTGATAACATCTTCTGGTTTTTTTATTTTGAGTTTATTTTTTGTGATAAAACCTTCAATTTCGGTCGATTTTTCTGCCAAAATTTTCAAAATATCTTCTTTATTGATTGCTATTTTTACAATTCCTCCGTTTTTTTGTGCCAAATAATAATTTTCATACATCACAAAACGCCTAACCATTCCTTTTCCAAATTCGCTACTTTCTTTTACAAGCGAACGATAATGTTTCAAGAAATTCATTTTTCCCGAACTTAAAACTTGATAATACGTACGCATTTCGTTGCCGTCAATATCAGGAAATCCATTTTCAAAAATCATATTGCCGATGCTGACGTGAGCGTAAGGAACGGGAATTTCGAGGGTTTCGTCTTTATATTCAAAGGCAATTTTGCCAGCGTAAGCATCAAATTTAAGCCTTAAATCTTCAAATTTTTGTGTGGTTGATACTTGAATAGAACCATTTGTAAAATCTTCAGGTATATAAGGCGAACCGTTAGCATTTTCGTAGGTTACTTTTTTAACAGCGTGCCTATCCATGTTGTTCATAAACTGGTACTGGTAAAATGCCTGTGCTTTGAGCGTGTTTTTGAAGAATAAATTCCCCAAAACAAACGTTGTAATTAGCACAAAATTTATCTTTTTCATAAGTTGTTTTTGCTTGATTTTTTACAAATCTAAATAATTCTGTGAAATACTCAATTCATTTTCTGATTCTATCTTTTTAGCCTAAATTTGATGATTATTTAGATTCAAAATAAGTGGTTCTTGAAATCACCTTTACATCATGTCAGCCATATAAAATTAATGGAAATAAAAATTACCCACCGTGGTTTTAGTATCGAATACATCGACACCGTAGATAAACTAAAAACCTGTGTTCAGTACCTTCAAACGGTAAATACCATTGCTTTTGATTTAGAGTTTGATAAAAATTCTTTCGTGTATGGTTTTAATCTTTGTCTTGTTCAAATCGCTACCGACAAGCGTTGTTTTGTTATCGACCCTCTCAAATTGGGTAATAAGGTACTGGTAACGGTTTTTGATTTGTTTGAAAATCCCAAAATAATTAAAATTTTACATAGCGGTAGCGAAGACCTTCGGCTTTTGCAATTATTGGGTTGTAGGCTCAAAAATTTGTTTGATACAGATATTGCCGTGAAGATTCTGAACTACGAAAAAATATCGCTTGGTAATGTTATCAAAGCCAAATTTGATATAGATTTAGATAAATCACTTCAAAAAAGTAATTGGAATTTAAGGCCTCTAAGCGTAGAACAAATCATTTATTCGGCCTCCGATGTTTTGTTTTTAATACAATTACGAAAAATTTTAGAGGCCGAACTCAAAGAATGTAATCGCTTTGATTGGTTTCAAGAAGAGGTAGAATATATCACAACCTTGCATTATAACCAAGAAGACAAAACTGATTTTTTGAGCGGTGCTGACAAGAAAAACCTGACAGAATTTGACCAATTTGTACTCAACGAATTACTAAAATTTAGAGATTCTTTGGCCAAAAAACTAAACAGACCTGCTCATCATGTGATGGCTTCCTCAATTGTTTACAGTGTTTTGAACGATGATACCTATTTAAATAATTGGCTGAATGTAAAAGGCTATTTTAATTCGTTAAGAACTGCCGATTTTCAAGCTACTTTCTTAAATACCAGAAACACTATCGTAGCTCAAGCCGAGGCATTGAACCTTCCGAAATCAAAGGAACAGTTTTTTTTCACACCCGAGGAAAGAGATGAGTTTTACAGGCAAAAACAAGAAAAAATCAGAATTAAAGACGAATGCTTTAGCCCGATTCAAGATTTAATTGCTCAAAAATATGGCGATTTTGTAGCAAAACATATTTTGAGTAATGTCTTGGCCAATGACATTATCGCTGGATATTCTAAAATATCTACCATTCCGCTCAAATATAAACGAGATGTGATTTTAGAAATAGCCCAAATTCTAAAAATCAACTTGGAAGCCTATGTTTAAGGTAATTTTATTGTCTTTTCAATATTAATGCAAAGGTATCCATATTGCCAAACAATAGCGTGCCGTCTGGGTCTTTGCCTGCTTCGGTGGTTGCAATGCCATCTTTATTGATTTTGAGTTTGTCATAAATCAAGATTTTCTTTCCTCTTTTGCTCGAAAAAAACGGGCAAGCCTCCGATTTACCTATAAAACCATCTTCGGTTTGTATCCACCAATTTTTACAACCCAATGATGGCCTTATATCGGCTTTGGTTAAACTTTGAATCAAAAGTGGTTTTTTCCAAAAATCAAAGTAAAGCGAATCTGCCTTAAACGACATAGCCTCCGAGCTAAGGGCTTGATTTGTAGAATCGTAGCTAAAAACCAATAACCTTTGGCGGTATAATTTATCAGGGTCATTGTCCTTATAGTATTTCATAAAAAATACGTAATCTCCCAAAAAATCTAACTTAACCTTATGCAATTCAATGTGCATTCTACCATTTTTTGGATTTTCATTCACTTGATCTATATTATCGTATTTGCCCTCTACTAGGCCAATTAGGGTAATAAATTGGGTTTTGTTGATTTGGCCAAAAGCGAAATTTGTGATAAACCAAATGGGGAAAAGAAGGTAGATTTTCATTCTATAAAAATGGATTTACGGGGATAAAAATTCTGCGATAGCATTAAACTCAAATTCTTGACAATTTTATAAAATATATCACAAAACAGCGTAAAAGACTAATTTTTTATCCAAGTATTGTCTATTGCACCATTCTTGTAATATTGGATATAGGCTTTGAGCGTAGAATCAAAATGGGCTTGAATTTTTGGTAAATTTACCTGACGGTTATTTAATTCGTAAAGATTTCCTTTTCCCTCATCACTCATTTTATAGTAATATTTTTGGCCAATTAACTGATAAAATCCCAAGTCATAATTGATAGAAAATCGCTCCTGATTAGTTGAAAAAACAGACTTCCCAAAGGGTAAATATTGATTAGGTTTATGATTAAGATAATCCAACACGCTAGGCATGATGTCGAGTTGTTGGGTAATTATGCTGTCGTCAATTTTATTTCGGATAGATTCCATTTCCGAATAATTGGGATGGTAAAAAATCAAAGGCGTTTTATGAACTCCTATGGCCGTTCCATACTGTTTGATTTCGTTCAATGATGTATGGTCGGCGGTCAATATAAAAAGCGTATTATTAAACCAAGGTTGTTTTTGGGCTTCTGCAAAAAATGATTTCAAAGCATAATCTGCAAAACCGATACTTTCGTGAATCGGTAATGTTCCTTTTGGGAATTTACCTTCCAACAATTTTGGAATGGTGTAGGGGTGATGCGAACTTAACGTAAAAAATACGGACAAAAATGGCTTTTTTTCTTTGTTTAATTCTTCTACCCAAAAATGCAAAAACGGTAAATCCATAATCCCCCATTGGCCATCGTAGTCTTTTTCTATTTTTTCTGATGGATATTGATTTAGGCCATAATATTTCTGAAAACCTGCAATTTGAGAAAACCCTTCAAAACCCATTGAACCATTTCTAGCCCCATGAAAAAAACTCGTTGCATAGCCACGTTCAGCCAAGGCCGTTCCCAAGCCTATTATCTTATTGCTTTGATACCTGCAAGTAATGTACGGCTCACTGAAAAGCCTTGGTATTGAGGCAATTACAGACGGAACGGCATCTTGCGAGGACCTCCCATTAGCATAATTATTATTAAAAAATATGCCTTTTTTCGATAAGGAATCCAAAAATGGTGTGTAACCTTTGTAGGGATTTTTAAGCCCCATGTATTCTCTTCCAAAACTTTCTAAAATTAAAATAACTACATTTTGTTTAGCGATGTGCTTAAAATTGGGTGCTTCAACCTCGGTATTCAAGTATTTTTTAATATCAAAAGTAGGAGGGAAGTAGGCTACTTTTTGAGTACCAACGGCATCGCTTGTGGTCAAGAAAGTAAAGGCTGAATTGAGGGCCAAATTGCCCAAAGCGTTATCGTTCTGAACAAACGCTTGGTTGATACGTAAGGGTTTTTCTTGAAAACCACCCCTAAAGGTTAAAATTTGAAGGCCAATCAAAAGAATCGAAAGCGAAACAAAAGCAATAAAATTAGGTACTGAAAAATTTTTGGTTTCTTGAAAATATAATTGTTTGTTATTGGGTAAGTAGCTGATAAACAGTATAGTTATTAAAGCCATAATCAGAACCAAATACCAAAAATGAGTTAATAAACTCAAAGATTGGTTGGCAATATCACCCGCAATGGCAAAAATCTCAAAATTTGTTCTTCTTCCTATAAATTTATAATATTCGACGTCTGGTATATTTATCAAAACCATAGGGAGATTTATGATAACAAAGAACGTTTTTTCAAAAAAAGAAAAATAGTTGTTTTTATAAAACCATGATGGTAAGCAAACAAAAAGTGTAAATATTAGACTTAATAATGCGATGGTGGCAATATCGAATTTTAACCCAAATACAAAACTGTAAAGTATTGATTTAGTACTTATTGAATCGTAAGATTTTAGATTAAAAATGTAAAAACATAACCTAGCAATTATATAGAATAGCAATACAAAAGCCTGTCTTTTTAGCCAAAAAACAAGTGTAACTTGTATATTTTTAAGCATTTAATTTAAGGTTTTAAGAATTTGTATGGCCTTGTTTTTATCTATCAGAATTTGATGTTTTAACAATTCTAAGCTACTGAATTTTTGCTCGTCTCTTATGCGTTCAATAAAATTTACGGCTAATTTTTCGCCATAAATTTCTGCATCAAAATTAAAGATATTCACTTCCAAAGTCCTAAAAGTACCATCAACCGTGGGGCGATTGCCAATATTCATTACGCCACCAAAGGTTTGGTTTTGGTAAATCACTTCTACGGCATAAACCCCATTGAGTGGTATAAGTTTATGGTTTTCAGGCGTTTGTATATTTGCCGTTGGGAATCCAATCGTTCTGCCTAATTGTTTTCCTTTTACCACTGTTCCCGAAATCATGTAGGATTTTCCAAGATTTTCTTGGGCTAATACTACATCTCCAGCCAATAGGGCAGTTCTTATTTTTGATGAACTTATTCCTACATTTTCAATATCTTGTCTCGGAATTTCCTCTACCTCAAAACCGTATTTTTCTGAATTTGCTTTTAGGTATTCAAATCCGCCCTCTCTGTTTTTACCAAAGCGGTGGTCGTAACCTATTACCAGTTTACGTGTGCCTATGGTATCTATCAATATTTTATGAATAAATTCTTCGGAAGAAAGCTCCGAAAATTCTCGGTTAAACGGAATAATTAGCAAATGATTTAAGCCCGTTTTTTCTAGTAATTCTATTTTTTCATCTATCGTGGAGAGCAAATGTAATTTATGGTCGCCTTCAATCACTACTCTTGGGTGGGGATGAAAAGTTATCAGCACCGATTCGCTGATGTTGTTTTTGCATAATTCGTTTACCCTAGATAATATTTTTTGATGCCCTAAATGTACACCATCAAAAGTACCACTCGTTACGACTGCACTATCCAATTGATTAAACTCTTCAATACCAAAATATACTTTCATTGTTCTTTGTTTTCAGACTTTAACTGTGTTTCAATATACGATTCGATGCTTTGGGCGTTTTCTATGCGATAATCGCCAATGCGAGTTCTTCTTAATTCGGCTAAATATGCCCCATTGTTGAGTAAAACGCCAAAATCTCTTACTAAACTTCTGATATAAGTGCCTTTTGTGCAAACGATTCTAAAACTAATTTTAGGAAATGCTTTAATATCAATTTCAAAAACACTTATTTCTACTTCACGAGATTTCAGAACCAGTTCAATTCCCTCTCTAGCCGATTTATAAGCACGCTTTCCATCAACTTTTATTGCCGAATATACAGGCGGAATTTGGCTAATTTTTCCAAGAAGTTTATCTCTAGTTTCATAAATTGCCTGTTCTGTTATTGAGTTGGTTTCGTAAAATTTATCAAAATCGGTTTCTAAATCTACCGAAGGTGTTGTTTTTCCTAACTCAAAAACTCCTGTATATTCCTTTTCTTGGGCTTGATAGGTATCAATTTGCTTGGTCATTTTGCCAGTACATAAAATCAAAAGACCCGTAGCTAACGGGTCGAGTGTGCCTGCGTGGCCAATTTTTTTGAATTTTCCTGCAAATTTCAACTTCTTTGTTACATCAAACGACGTCCACCTCAGGGGCTTATCTATCAATATCATTTGCCCTAAATCTATTTCTTCCATTTATATTTCTTAAATTTTTGTTCACAAATAGCTAAAACCTAGCATTATAAAATAGCCAATGACCTTCCCGATAACAAAACCGCAATAATAATGAGACCAAGGATAATACGATAAATGCCAAAAAGTTTGAAGCCATACTTGGCCAATAATTCAATAAAAAATTTTATTGCAATGATTGAAACAACGAAAGCTACTAAATTTCCAATCGCCAATTGTTGGATTTGTTCGGCGTTTAGCGTGTTTCCTTCTTTGAAAAAATCTAGGAGTTTCTTACCCGTTGCAGCAAACATGGTTGGTACGGCCAAAAAAAACGAAAATTCGGAAGCGGCTTTTCTGGTCAGTTTGTTGGCCATGCCCCCAACTATGGTTGCCCCCGACCTTGAAACGCCAGGAATCATGGATATACACTGCATACAACCTATTTTGAAAGCTGTAAAATAATCTATTTTGCCAGAATCGCTTATTTCGTTTTTATCAAATAATTTATCTACAAACAAAAGTACGATTCCCCCCAAAACCAAGGACACGGCTACCGTCATAGGACTTTCGAGGAGGGCATCAATGGCATCGTTAAACAAAAGTCCGAATACCGCAGCGGGAATAAAAGCTACAAAAAGTTTGAAGTAGAAATCTAGCGATTGGAAAAATCTTTTGAAATAGAGTACAACCACCGCCAAAATAGCTCCCAATTGAATGGCAACGGTATATAGTTTGATAAAGGAATCTGACCGAATGCCCAAAAGCGACGAACCTAAAATGATATGGCCAGTCGAAGAGATAGGCAGGTATTCTGTTATACCTTCGATTATTGCCAAAATAATGGCTTGGAAAATACTCATGTGAAGAATTAAATTGATAATTGACACTACTACAAACATGGGAATACCTACTTTTTAGGCTTACTCAATATCGCAAAAAATTCAAGAATAAAGCCCAGCATCACAACGATTGGCCCAAGGGTTATGCCCAAAAATCCAAATCCAAATTCTTCTTTATCTTGGGTCATTATAAAAAAGCCAAGCATAATAACCAACACTCCCAAGGCCATTAATTGATAATTGTTTTTTCCGAAAGACATCTTTTTTGTAGTATTCATTTTGTATATTTTTTTGAATTTTTTAAAATTAAACCAAGTAGCACGATTTAAACGGCTTCTATAATCAATAAAGGTCGTCCAAACTTGCCCTCATGTATTTACTCAGTGCATAATAAGTACAAACCACGCTTATTAAAATTCCCAATACAATAACCCCAAGCGTAAGCAAGGCCATCTTTTCTATTTCTTGAATAAAAATCAATTCGGGGATATTAACCAAAGCTATCTGTTGGATAATAAATACAAATCCAGTAGAGATTAGGGCGGCGATTAAACCTTGAAACACACTCCTTTTAATAAACGGCGACCTGATAAAACCATCGGTAGCCCCAACCAATTTCATGCTTCTAATCAACATTCTTTGCGAATAAAAAGCCAGTTTTATCGTGTTGTTTACTAACACCAAAATCACACCAATCAATATCAATACAATTACCGAAAGCCAAAGATAGATTTTTGAAATATTATTGTTAATCTGTTCAACAAAGTTTTCAAGATAGGCAACTTCGAAAACACCATCTATTTTTTCTAAGTCAGTTTTGATGGCTTTTAGTTGGTTTTCTGTAAAAAAACTTTCCTCAATCTTCACAATGTAAGCATCTCGAAGTGGATTTTCACCCAAAAATTCTTTAAAATCTTCCTTTGTTTCTTTTATGAATTTTTGTGCGGCAACATCTTTAGAAACAAAAGTTATTTGTGGAAATTGGTTATCTTTTTTGGCAACAAATGGCTTTTTAGCAATAATACTATAAACAGAGTCTATCTTGTTGGCAGACAAATCTTTTGATAAGTAGATCTGAACTTCGATATTTTCTTTGACAAGTTTAGATAATTTGCGTGCTTGCATACTTAGTAAACCACAAAGGCCAACCAAAAACAAAGCAACCGACAAACTCAACACTACCATAATGTTTGGATAGCTTCCAAATTTTTTTATTTTCCGCATTTTCGTTTAATATTAACCAATACAAAATTACTAGATAAATTTGTAAAGCAATTCAAAAACTAAAGATAGCCTTTGCATTTAAGTATAATTAACAGATTTTAACTTCTTAGGATTTTTTGATTCTTAACAATTTAGTAATCAGTTATTTAGTGTTAATATTCAAAAAAAAACAAGTTTTTGAGGCTCTAAACTTGCTTTTAGGTCATTTATAGCCTAAGTTTGTATCAAGTTTTGAGATGCCCGGGTGGCGGAATCGGTAGACGCGCTGGTCTCAAACACCTGTGGGGGCAACCCCGTGCCGGTTCGACTCCGGCCCCGGGTACACTAACTCGACAGCCTCCAAGTTGTCGAGTTTTTTATTTTAAATGCTTATGGATAGACTAACCCAACTACTAGCTTTTTACGAAGAAGACCCAAACGAGCCTTTCAATATTTATGCTTTGGCCATGGAATATTACCGTAATAATCCTTCTAAAGCATTGATTTACTTAGAGTTACTGGTTAATAAATTTCCTGATTATATAGCAACTTATTATCAATTGGCTCACTTATATATTGATTTGGACGAAACCCAAAAAGCAGATTTAGTTTTTAATGAGGGCATTAAACAGTGCAAAATTCAAAACAAAAAACACGCCCTAGGCGAGCTAGAACGTGCTTATAAGAATTTTCTGTTCGAGAACTAAGCCTCAATTAAAGTTTTTTATCGGCGTCTAAATACGTTTTGTTTCCATTCGAGTTGATATAGTACTGGCCACCTCTCGAACCTTCGTAAATCGTACGGCCTTTGTCGTCTTTTCCTTTCACTTTGTCTGCACCAGCCACCTTCTTTTGTGTGCCTTTGTCGGCTTCCTTGCCGTCATCGTCTTTTTTGGCTTTCGCTTTAGTTTCCTTTGCTGGTTTTTCCTCTTTGGTAGCTTTTTCTGTTTTGGCTTCCTCTTTAACCGCTTTTTCTTTCTTTTCTTTTTTGTCTGCTTTAGGCTCTGCTTTTTCTGTCTTTGTTTTTTTGTCAGTTTTAGCTTCGGCCTTTTCAGTTTTTACTTTATCTGCCTTTTTGGCTTCGCTTTCTTTTTTCTTTGCTTCTTTGGCAGCCTCTTTTTCTGCTTTTTTAGCTTCTTTTTCTGCTGCTTTATCAGCTTTTTCCTTTGCTTTATCGGCTTTGTCGTCCTTACTTACTTTTTCCTTTTTCTCTTTCTTTTCTTTGGTAGCACCTTCTTTTTCTTTTTTCTGAGCATAAGTTGTTACATTAATCAGCAAAAGCGAAATTAATAACATTGCAAAAATCTTTTTCATTTTGTAATTGGTTTGGGTTGTTTAATTAGATATACTTTAA
>JAYWHL010000215.1:0-3654 GCA_043777715.1 Cytophagaceae bacterium
CTTGACGAACTAGCGGCCATTAGCCTTTCGGGTCAAAAAGACAAAGACCAAGTGGTGGCACAAATCAAAGAAATGACCGACCGAGGTATGGCAGGCGAACTTTCGTTTCAGGACTCCTTGAAAAACAGAATCAAACTTTTAAGGGCAAATAAAGAACATCTACCATTATTGGTTAGCCATTTGGCCACTAAAATTTCTGATTCTTTCGTTAGAAACAAGCAATTTATTAGTGAATATTCCGAGCAAATCTATATCGTTTCAAGTGGTTTCAAAGAATTTATTGTGCCAATTGTAACGTCGATGGGTGTAAAAGAAAGTCATGTTTTTGCCAATACTTTTGAATACGACGAAGGCGGGAATATCATCGGTTACGACGAATCTAACGTACTGTCGAGCAACAAAGGAAAAGTAAAATTATTACGAGAGTTAAACCTCCCAGGCGATATTCATGTGATTGGTGATGGCTATACCGACTACGAACTGCGAGAATCTGGCTTGGCAAATAAATTTTTTGCCTTTACAGAAAACGTTGAACGTCAGCGAGTTATTGACAAAGCCGACCATGTTACGTCATCATTAGACGAATTTTTGTATATCAATAAACTCAATCGCAGCCAGTCGTACCCCAAAAGTAGAATTAAGGTTTTGTTACTTGAAAATGTTCATTCTAAAGCGATTGAAATGTTCAAAAAAGAGGGCTTTCAAGTTGAACTTGTCAAGGGGGCATTGGACGAAGACGAACTAGCCGAAAAAATTAAAGACGTTAGCATTTTGGGGATTCGTTCTAAAACAATGGTTACCAAAAAGGTACTCGACAATGCCAATAAACTGATGTGTATTGGAGCTTTTTGTATTGGTACGAATCAAATAAATTTGGACGAAGCCGAGAAAAAAGGCATCGCTGTTTTTAATGCCCCGTATTCAAACACAAGGTCGGTGGTGGAACTGGCCATTGGGCAGATTATAATGCTGATACGCAACATTCCTGATAAATCTGTAAAAATGCACGCTGGGACTTGGGACAAATCAGCCACAAATTCGTATGAAATCAGAGGAAAAAAACTGGGATTGATTGGCTACGGAAATATCGGTAAACAATTATCGGTAGTGGCCGAAGCCTTAGGCATGGAGGTTTATTTTTACGACTTAATCGACGGAATAGCCATGGGAAATGCCAAAAAATGCTCAACTATGGTCGAGGTTTTGGCCATTGCAGACGTAGTGAGTATGCACGTGGACGGACGAAAAGATAACAAAAATATCATTGGCGAGCGTGAATTTGACCTGATGAAAGAGGGCGTTATTTTCTTGAACCTTAGCCGAGGCCACGTGGTTGATATTTCGGCTTTGGCCAAAAATATTAAATCTCGTAAAATTTGGGGAGCAGCCATTGATGTTTTTCCGTATGAGCCAAAAACCAATGACGAAGGTTTTGAAAACGAACTCAGAGGATTACCAAACACCCTCCTAACGCCCCACATTGGCGGCAGCACCGAAGAAGCCCAAGAAGGCATTGGCGAATATGTACCCGCCAAATTACTAGATTTTGTGAACAAAGGCAATACTTTTGGCACCGTAAATTTCCCAGAATTACAATTACCACCCATGGCCAATTCTCACAGATTGCTACACATTCACGACAATGTACCTGGAATTATGGGAAAAATAACGAGCGTTTTTGCCAAATATAACGTTAATATTGTAGGCCAATATCTTAAAACAAGCGAGTTTATAGGATATTCGATTACGGATATTTCCAAGGATTATTCAGAAGGAATGATACAAGCATTGAAAGATATTGACAATACCATTAAATTTAGAATGTTGTATTAGAAGCTGTCGAATTTTAGCATTAAATAAAAAAAGTAGAGATTTAGTAGAATTAAGCAATATGCCGTAGGCTATAGGCTTGATAAACAGATAATTACGATATTGATAGTGTAAAGCGAATTAGGGGTTAAAATTACATTTTTAGCCTCAGAGAGGCGTAATTTTGGTAAAAAATGATGCCTATAGTGTTCCAAAGCCCCCTCGGGGCGACATTTTGGATTAAATGCCGCTCCGAGGGGGCTTTGGAGGTATAACCTTTGGTATTTTTTTACCAAAATAACAGCCCTACGGGCTTTTTGACCCCTTATTCACTATGTAAACTAGTTTTGTTCAAGTGCTTAATTAATAAAAACTAGCAATCAAAAACAACAATCTTTATTTTAACATAAACCAAAAAAAAATGACTCTATTAAGTATTGATTGGAATGTTAGTTCTGAAATATTCACAATTTTCGATTTTCCTATTCGCTGGTATGGCGTTTTGTTCGCCTCTGGTTTTTTGATTGGGCAATTCATTTTGGCTCATATTTACAGAAAAGAGGGTATTCCAGAATCAGATTTAGATTCATTAATGCTTTACATGGTGCTTTCTACCGTGATTGGGGCAAGAGTAGGGCATTATCTTTTTTATGAATATCAACAATTGTTCCAAGACCCCTTTGCGTGGTTTTTGTCGATGATAACTCCACCATTTAGCGGTTTGGCAAGCCACGGGGCAACCGTCGGAATATTAACAGGGCTTTGGTTATATGCCAAAAGCAAAAAACAAAATTTCTTTTGGGTGGTAGATAGGGTAGTGATTGCCGTAGCGATGTCGGGTTGTTTGATACGCCTCGGAAACCTGATGAACTCTGAAATAGTGGGTAAACCAACAGACGTTGCTTGGGCGTTTAATTTCTTAAAAAACACTGAATATTATCCAATCGTTCCGAGACACCCCTCACAGTTATACGAAGCTATTTCGTGTTTTGTGTTGTGTATTTTATTATTTATCATTTGGAATAAATACAAGCAAAACACCCCTCATGGTCTTTTGCTGGGTATTTTCCTGATTTGGATTTTTGGTTTAAGATTCTTCTATGAGTTTTTGAAAGAAAACCAAGAAGCCTTTGAAAACACCATGACCTACAACATGGGGCAACTCTTGAGTATTCCTGCGGTGATGTTAGGAATGATTTGCCTTTGGTTTGCATCAAAGAAAAAAACTGGAGCTTATGTAAACGAAAATAATTGATATTCAACTATTTACAAACCAAAAAATGGAAATACCCAACAGTCTCAGCGAAATTTGGAAATTGATATTTATTTCTAATCTCTTTAGATATTTAACCTTTGCGGGTATTCCATTTCTGATTTTTTATTGGCTAAGAAAAGATACAATTTTAGCAAAAAAAATACAAGCTAAATTGCCCAAGAATGCTGATTATCAACGAGAAATCGCTTATTCTATCTTGACTTTTGTTATTTTTTCTTTTGTGGGAGTTATGCTCTATCACCCCTTAGTAAAGCCCCACACCATGGCCTATAATCATGTTTCTGATTATGGTATTCCCTACATGATTTTTTCGTTTTTCATTATTTTGGTCATTCACGATACCTATTTTTATTGGATGCACCGAGCCATGCACCACCCAAAACTCTATAAAATATTCCACACCCTTCATCATAAATCTACGAATCCGTCGCCTTGGGCTTCGTTTGCTTTTCAGCCTTCCGAGGCATTTTTTGAGGCAGGTATTTTTGTTTTAGTTAGTTTTATTATGCCCACGCATATTTATACTCTCATTTCATTTTTGTTGTTTATGACGGCCTACAATGTTTACG
>JAYWHL010000216.1:0-3650 GCA_043777715.1 Cytophagaceae bacterium
TAGGGTTTTGGCCCTTTGCTATATCCAATTCGGATAGTCTCTTTGAGGTTGGAAAGTATTATTTTTCCGTCTTTGCCCGTGGTAGCATTTGGCAAGTCGCATGAGGTGGCCGTGGCCAAAACAGAAGCCGTTGGGCAAGGCTGCACGCAATCAAGATTGGGTTTGAAGATAAAGGTAGTGTCGGTAAAACAAGAATCATTCCCATTATAAACCCTTAATGTATAGGCTTGGTTCGATTTTGGATTAGACAACGTATCAACCACTACATCGCCAACCAGAGATATTATTAAGGTAGCTTGAGTATAGTTTTTGCCCGAATAGTTTGAGCCTTTAACCAAGCTCAATTTATCTGCATATTTAACATTCTTGATTAAAATCTTACCGTTTTTGCGGGTTTGCCACGCCGTAGAATCACAGGTTGGCTTGCTAATTACTAAGTCGAAACTAGGCGACGGACAAAAACCAAAGTCGTAGGTATGGTTGTTTTGGCCACGGTCGCTTGTTGTTATTTCTATTTGGGCATTATTGTTTTTTATTGAACCGTCCGAATCCAAAACATCTTGCTTTGTGCCGCTCCCTTTGTTGAGGCGAGTAAGCATAAGCCTATTGAGGGCAGCCTGTTTTTGAGTACCCACCACATTCACTATCCTGATGGTATATTTTTGTTTTACTTGAGGCCCCACTTCTTGAAGGCGGTTTGTTCCAACCGAATCCAAGGTATTAAACTGATTAAAAGCATATTCTCCTCTAACATTGGTAAGGGTAGTTCCCACAACCTTTCCTTCTGCATTTACGAGTTCTAAAACAACACCTTCGATTCCTTTTTCGCCTGGGTCTTGTATTCCGTCTCCGTTGTCATCTAGCCAAACTCTATTACCAATTTCCATAGGGCCAGGAGTACAAAGCGTTGTAATATCGCCCAACGAACTTGCCTTGCCGTAAGGTATAGCACGGCCTTCGAGTACATCAGCTACCCCTGTTACTACCTCAAAAGCTCTATTTTTATCGCCAGTTTCATTATTCAACCACATTATCCCTGCCGAGTAAATACCGATAGGGTCGGTTGCAGAAATAATGACTTCTCTTGTGCCAGGATTAAATCCCAAAGCACCAACTGCAACTTCAAAGTGGCCAAGGGGGTCGTTAGAAGCCCCAAAATAATACTCGCCTCCGCCTGGGCCACGGGCGTTTTCTGCACCAAGTATAGATACATTGGTTGTAACTTCTGGGCAAACCGTACCGTTGTCTTCCAATGTCCAAATCCTATCAGGGCCACAGCGGTTGGCTCTTAGAATGTCTCCCCCCAAACGAGGGTCGAAGTCCGTACCGTAATGGTCAAAATTATGGCCACGGGCATCGGCTCCTGCAAAACGTACTTGATGACTGAAACGGTCGGTAAAGGCCATAATCAGCGAACCATCAACGTCTATTTCTAAATCCGAAAGTATTGGCGTTGGATAAGCCACATATTTGCCTTGCGGGAAATTCCGAGGCATACCTTTCTTAGACCAATCGCTCGGCCAAGGATACCAACGGTCGCTTTGGGGTACTTCAGCGGTAGCAATTCCTTTACGGTAATTGAGCGGAAACTGTAAGTCTAATTTCCAAGGCGAGTTCGCCACCCAAGGATTTATTTCATAAACCGATGCTGATAAATCCAAACTATCTTTAGAAATTCCCGCATCGCATACTATCCCAACATATACTTTATCGTTACGAACATTAAGGCCAAAGGGGCGATGTTCGCCCGAGGTATTTCCACAAGGGTTTGGAATATCCCAGCTTGTAATGTCGGCGGCGGTAATGTCGGAGCCTTTTCGGCGAGGCGAGTCTATAAAAATTCTATGTAGTTTTTTTTGTTTTAGATTCACAACAAACAGGTATTTTTCGTCACTTGAAATATCCATATCTCCAAACGAAATTTTTCCTACGGCATCAAATGGATTTCTATTACCCACGATAGAGTCTGTTTTGTAATTATCAAGTTGGTGGGGGTCGTTGCCTGTATCAATACCAAATTTTTTGAGGTCAAGGTACAAGGAAGTCTTACTGGTTTGAGGCGTAGTGGCGTTGTCTATCAAGTAAATAGCCCCTGTGCCACCTGTACCAAAAGCTGCGTGGCGTTTCATGAAAGCAGAAAAAAACAAAGCCCTCGACGATGTTTGATAAGCCGCCCCCCAAGTTGCTCCCATCAAGGCCATGGGCGAATTTAACATTTGTTTAAGCGTTGGGTCTTGTCCTTCTGCATTGTAAGGGAACATAACAACGGCTTTCTCGTCTGGGCCGCCCACGCCAATACCGTAACAAACCGTAACAACTGGAGGTAAATCTTCGCAAAAATCAGAAGGTAAATATAACCCTAAATCAATTTTAGAAGCTGGGGCAGTTACAAACGTTACGTTGCTTCGACTGGTATAATTTGGGCCTGAAAAGCCGTCATAATAAGCATCTGGTATCTCAAATTCTATCCGTAAATCGCCCGTTACATTTGCTATGGTGTAATAACCAAAGAGATTAGTAACACCCGTACCTACCAATACCCCCGCTTTGTTGTAGGCAAATACTTTGGTCGCAACACGGCCTTGGTCGTTGTAGGTGGCAGTAGAATCTTTTAGGCCATTGGCATTGAAATCTTTGAACACACAGCCCGAAACTTGGCCAAAAGAAACCTGAGACCACAAGATTAAAATAATGACTGATAATAAACTTTTTTGCATTTTTGATAGGTATTGATAACTACTAGGATTGGATAATGAGTAATAACATTTTGGCCCATGTTTGCTCAAAAAAGGTATGTGTTGGTACATAATTTTAAGGCTTGATTTAATTTGTTAATAATTTCAAAATAAATAAACATTGTCATCTTGGGCTATTAGATAACGCTTGGGTGTAATAATCTACATTAAACATACCAAACATCATGCCAAACGTTCATTCGGTAAACGAAATAACACGTTTGCCTTACGAATCTTACAAATGATGGTATTTTGATGTGTATAGAAGCTATTAGGAACGTTAAAGTTAGGTGCAAAAAAGGTTTTGGGGCAGATAAAACATGAAATAAAGCACTGATATATAGATAGTTACCATGAAAAATTTCTGTTTTTACCTAAAATTTAAGCCATGTATGCCCGCAATTACCTTGCCGAACTTTCATTTTTTTAGCATTTTTTATTCTTGTGGGCTTCATTGGCATCAAAACATTGTAAATTTGAAAGCATAAATCAATCAATACCGTTTTTTATCTCTTTCCATGTCTCGTCCCTCCAAAAACCCCGATGCCCCCAAGCCAAAATCCGATAAAGAAACCCCTTTGGCACGGCAATACAACCAAATAAAACTTAAATATCCTGGGGCTTTATTGTTGTTTAGAGTGGGCGATTTTTATGAAACCTTTGGCGAAGATGCCGTAAAAACCTCCAAAATTTTAGGCATCGTACTCACCCGCCGCAACAATGGCAATGCCGACGACCATCTGGCGGGTTTTCCGCATCATTCACTTGATAATTATTTACCAAAATTGGTACGGGCAGGCGAACGTGTGGCCATTTGCGACCAATTAGAAGACCCCGCCACGGCCAAAGGTATTGTAAAAAGAGGCGTAACCGAACTCGTAACGCCTGGGGTGTCCTTCAACGACAACGTACTCG
>JAYWHL010000217.1:0-3646 GCA_043777715.1 Cytophagaceae bacterium
GCCGAAGCCAATACGGTACTGATAATCACAATCAGTTGGGAAGAATCCATTGGGGGGTCAAGGTTGATTAAAGACTAAATCTACGAAAAAATGCCCTAGCTATTGATTTAATACTGAAAAAATAATATTTTAGAGATTCTTACGCTCTACAAAATTACATTCAAAAGTGTTTGGCATTTAATCTCGGTTTCTCGCCATTCTTTTAGGGGTTTGGAGTCTTCGGTTATGCCTGCTCCTGCATACACAACACCTTGATTATCAATAATTTGCATCGTTCTTAGATTCACAAACAAATGGCTTTGGTTTTGGATATTTACAGGCCCCAAATAGCCACTGTAATAACTACGTTGGTGGGGTTCGTTGGCCAAAATAAAAGCCAATGCCGTAGCTTTGGGCATTCCACATACTGCCGAAGTTGGGTGCAAAAGTTCTAGCATAACGCTTGGCAATTGCACAAAATTTACGGCCTTGGTATCCACCGAATAGTCTGTCCGAAGGTGCAACAAATTACCTGCCTGCACGGTTTTGGGGCCGTTTTCGATGTATTCACGCAATCGGATTTTCTTAAAACATTCAATGATATACCTACTCACAAACGACTGCTCTTCTATTTCTTTTTGCGACCAACGGGCCTCGGCAGGGCTAATACTTTCGCCGTCGGCATCAATGGCCGCTTGTGTACCCGCCAACGAAACCGTCCTAAAAATCCCTTCGGCATCAATACTAACCAAAGTTTCGGGACTTGCCCCAAGCCAAAGGGCGTCTTCTTCTGGTAAATAAACCACCGAAACAAAAGCGTTTGGATAAGCCTCACAAAGTTTATCAAAAGCCGTAACTATCTCAAAATCAGTACTTAGCTCAATATTTTTTATTTTTGAAATCACTACCTTCTGAAACTCCCCTTCTTTGATGGCCGCTATGGCTTGGTTTACGTTTTCTATAAATTTATCTTGATTTTGCTCATTTATTACTTCCTGATTTGGCCTAGTCTCAAAATAATTTTGCTTTAATTTTGGACTAGCTAATGCTTCTTTCTCTAGGTATTCTATTTTTTCGATACCCCAAGACAGTTCGTTGATTAATGATTTTTGAGGATTAAAACATAAATAAATATCTGCGTTTAGCCACCTACTTTTTTGATTGTCGGGGTTCAAAAACGGACTCACAATAAAACCCGCTGGCAATTCCTCTAGGTCTGTTTTTACAAGCCTATTTGTGCCAGTCATGTCTATCAACAATTCTTTTTGGCTTGTACCAGGCCTCCGCCACAAAGCCGAAGGCCGATTGGCCAATCTTGAAAAATTAAATAACTGACTGATTGATAGTTGTTTGAGGGCTTGGGTGGTTGTCATAACAAAAATAATTTAATCATGGCTTTTGTTTGATTGACTATTACTTTATGTCAATAATCATACTCGTAAACCGACTGATACACACCAAGTCGCCAGCATCGTTGGTAATGCGAATATCCCAAACTTGAGTTTTACGGCCTTTGTGAATGGCCGTACACTTGGCATAAACCCAACCCGATGTAACCGATTTGAGATGATTGGCATTAATTTCTAGGCCAACAGCGGCTTGTTTTGTGGGGTCTTTAATGG
This sequence comes from Cytophagaceae bacterium, assembly GCA_043777715.1. Classification (GTDB taxonomy): domain Bacteria; phylum Bacteroidota; class Bacteroidia; order Cytophagales; family Spirosomataceae; genus JAYWHL01. The sequence continues at coordinate 1,602 of JAYWHL010000217.1, forward strand.
TCATAAAGGCGGCGGTACTACCCACGGTTTCGGCCAATACCACCGATGCCCCGCCATGCAAAAGCCCAAAAGGCTGCTTTGTGCGGTCATCAACGGGCATTTTGGCAATGATATAATCGTTGGTAATTTCCACAAACTCAATACCTATTAATCCTGCAATGGTATTTTTGTGAATGGTTTCTGGGATATTGTCGATATTCATGCTATAAATTGCTGATTTAATAAAGAACCTGTTTAAATTGAAAATTAAGAATACAAATCACAAAAGACGAATTACTGCCTGATTATCATTAAGTTTGCGGCTTATTTCAGAAATTTTCTTGCAAAGTCCCACAAAAAATGACCAAAAACATCTTTATTATTCGCCACGGCCAAACAGAATTTAATCGCCTTGGTATCGTACAAGGAAGCGGCATAGATTCGGACCTCAACGAGGTTGGCCAAGCCCAAGCTGCTTCTTTTTATAACAAGTATAAAGACGTAAAGTTCGATAAAATTTATGTTTCTGCCCTCAAACGTACCCATCAGTCGGTACAATCGTTTATTGACAAAGGTATTCCTTTTGAAATTCAGGCGGGTCTAAACGAAATTTCTTGGGGCGATAAAGAAGGCAAAGTCCCTAATTATCAAGATGATAGCTATTATAAAGAACTGATAATGGGTTGGCAAAATGGCCAAAACGATTTGGAAGCATCGGGTGGTGGCGAAAGCCCACAGCAAGTACGAAACCGCCAGCAAACGGTATTGGATATTATATTGAGCCAAAACCAAGAGCAAACCGTTTTGGTAGCCATGCACGGCAGAGCATTAAGAATAATATTAACTACGATTTTCGGACAAAATTTAGCCGAAATGGACACTTGGGAACATTCCAATCTTTGTGTGTATCATCTTTTATATGACTATGAAACAGATAGTTATGAATTAATATTAGAAAACGACACTACACATTTGATTGATTAGTTTTTAATGTTGATTGCTTAATGTTGTGTATTTTCGTGATGTTGGGTGCTTTTGCCAAAACATCACAGTAACCTAAAAATCTCAAAAAATCGAATAAAATGCGTAATAAACTTAGCTTGTTTTTGATAGTATTGTTTGGAATGCTTGCTTGCCAAGAACCTACCAAAAAAGTAGAAAGTAATCCCGTTCAATCAACCACAATTGAGGCCGATTCTAGCCTTTTACAAAGTATTTTAGCCTCTGAAACAAAAGGATTGCGGGGTATCAGTATTGGCGATTCTATAACCGAAGTAATGCGAACAGAAAAGGCCGTTTTGTCGGAAGATAGTGTTGATTATAAGGGATTTACCCAAAATTTTTCTGATACTTCTACCGATGAGTTTGCAGATATTCTTTACAAAACAGATGAAAATGGGAAGGTAAAAAACATAACGATTGATGTGTTTTTGAACGAACAAGCCCAAACCGACAAACTGATTATTGAATGTCGAGATTATTATATTAAAAAATACGGCAATCCTATTGAAAAAAAGCTGGAGTTGGTTTGGAAAATGCCCGATGGTGCTGAACTAAGTTTGAAAGACGTGAGCATAAAACAAGCCCCAGGAATGCAATTGAGACTAAGAAAAAGATGAGTAAAACCAAGAAAGTTTATGTAGTTTGGCAAGGCCGCAACACGGGTATTTTTCATACTTGGGAGTCGGCCAAAGCACAAATAGAAGGCTTTGCTGGGGCAAAATACAAAGCCTTTGAAAACCCAGTTGATGCCCACATTGCTTTAGAAAAGGGTTTTGGCGCCTATTATGCCCAAAATCCTGTTCAGAAAAAAATACATTCGCCTCAAAAACTAAACTTGGTGGGCAAACCCCTCGCCGATAGTATTTCGGTAGATGCCGCCTGTAAGGGCAATCCTGGGATTTTGGAATATCAGGGCGTGGAAACTATTAGCAAAAAACGTATATTTTCGATGGGGCCTTTTCCCGAAGGAACAGTAAATATTGGCGAGTTTTTGGCCATTGTTCACGGTCTTGCTTTTCTGAAAAAACATGAGTCTAAAATTCCAGTTTATTCCGACTCAAAAA
>JAYWHL010000218.1:0-3641 GCA_043777715.1 Cytophagaceae bacterium
GCGATACGGGAGGAGTACCTGCCACATTTAGAACCAAACTAACACCCGAACCCCCGAAAATACTTGATTGAAATTCTAAAGCTCCAGGGGTATTAATACTCACATTTACATAATAAAGCGTATAAGTACTTGCACTTATATTGCTTATTGTTCTTGAAATAGTTTGGCCTGATGCCGTAAATCCATCGCCACTCATGTATGTTGTTCCAAGAGGCAAATTAACCATCAGTAAAGCCTCTCCGCTTGGATTAGCCGTTAGGTTGGCAACCAGAATAGCAATCCTGACCGTTGATCCTACCGTAGGGTTAAGGTTATTTGCATCTATTTTTAATAGTAAATTTGAATTAGGGTTGCTTGGCGTTGGCGGCGTAACTACGGGGGGAACGATGGTAGTACTTGTGGTGGTAGTGGTTGAAGGACTAACCCCAACATTAACGGCTATTGTTCCGCCACAATTCCCCCCTGTGCTTAGGGTATATCCTCCTGCATTTATGGCCTGAGCGTTGGGTATGCTAGGGTTTTGAAGTGTTGAACTAAAACCCGCAGGGCCTTTCCAGCTATACGACGGTGCTACACCAGCACCCAAAGTTATCGTTCCGCCTTGGGCGACTGTTGGTTCGGTTTTTGCCGAAATCGGAGCTTGAGAATCAATATTGACAGTAAATGTATTGGTAAATACACAAGCCCCCGAACTTACCGTTAGGGAATATCTATCCATGGTACTGGCAACGGATTTAACTGTAAAACTAGGTGAGATGCCAGTGCTTGTAAATGTTCCAGCCAAAGGGTTACTAATCGTTACGGTTGGCGTTTCAAGATTTCCACTCACAAGTGTATTGATAATGAGGGGATTGCCTTGGCATACCGCAGCATCAGCACCGCCTGCTATGGCACTAAGCCCCCCTGTACTATTGACAGGGTTAAGCCTTGCAGACGAAGGTGCACTAGTACAACTATTGGCACTAAGTACGATGTTGGTAAATGTACCCGAACGCAGCCCAGGAATCGTAAGCGTACCTGTATTGTTGCTGGCCAGCGTAGTAGAAACCAAGGCCCCGCCGTCTTTGTTATAAACAACACCATAGCTGGTACTGGCCAACAAGCCCGCAAAAGATATACTGCCGTCTGTGCTTGTGCAAGTACTTGGATTTACGTTCGTACTGAGCGAATTGATAGTCCCTGTAACTGTTGCAGAAAGTCCGATGCTGATGGGCAAACAAGCACCTGTTAATACCAAACTGTATTGCCCAACAGCAACATTTGGGAGCGTTGCTTCTCCAGTACTATTGCTACTAAGGCTTGCCGTGGTATTGACCGTAGCCGAACTATAGGCCACGGTATAGGCCGTATTGGCATGAAGCCCCCTGAACAACACCGAACCATTGCTCGTACACGAAAGGGCATTGCTTACGCTAAGGCTCAAGGCTTGGCCAGTGGCAATATTAAGCGTACCGCCATTGAGGTTTTGTACTATCCCTGTGTTGGTGTTGATGCTACTAATGCCACTTGCCCGCTCAATGACTGTACCGCTATTGTTAAAAATACCTTTACCAGAAATATCATTTCGGTTATTGATTACATTATTAGAAATAATATTAATTAAAGCCCCACAACCCGTATTACTAAAAACGCTATAATTATCAATGGCATATAATCCTACTGAACCAAGCGTACCAATGGTTATTTTTGATTTGTTTTCAAAAGTAGCATCGTAAAGATTAAAAAGCCCTTTGTCTTTACAATTATCAATACTAATTTCGGCATCCGTATTGTTTATAAATTTTCCGCTGTTGCCTATTCCTTGAATAGCCACTCCAGGAGATGTTATCTTTCCAATATTAATTTTTCCCTTGTTATCAAATAATCCAAAAATAAGTTTGCCAGACAAATCCTGAGCCCCAGTGTTAGATAACCCAGTAATCGTAAACCTATCAATGTTAATTTCTCCGCCACTATCGTTTATAAAACTGGCTTCCGCACTATTCAATATTCCTCTATTCCCTGCACTCCCCGTTGCACCAATGCTTATTTGCCCATTATTATTAATTGTGCCACCGTTATAAAATGCACAAGGATTAGTTAATGTACTATAACTTGATGTGTTAGTTCCTGTAATGGTAAGTACGCCCGTGGCGGTAATGTTTAGGCTTGCGGTACTCCACACTTCGATAGACTTTGCCACCACACTCGTACTAATAATAGGTTGGTTGGGCTTTGATACAATAATAACGTCATCGCTACCTGTTGGCACTGTGCCTAGCGACCAGTTACTAGCCGTGGCCCAAGCCGTGCTGGTGGCACCCGTCCAAGTGTTGGTGGCGGCTTTTGTGTTGAGGGCAAGGCTCAAAAACACAATGAGAGTTAATGCCCAAACTTGGGCTTTGACCTTTGAAATAAAGGCAATTAAGGTAGATTTTTCATTGATATAAATGATTTTAGGGTTTAATAAATTATAATTTGTTTGTTATAATTATCTCGTAAAACTATACCTAAAGCCTAATCAAAAAAAGGGTGTTTAAACGGTATTTTACACCGTTTAAACACCCTTTTTTTGATTGTTAAGAGGCTATCGACTATTGACTGTCGGCTATTGGTTTGAAATACAAAAGATTATAAATTTTGAAATACCGATTATTTTCTAGAGAATCCTTATCGCTTTTCATGCCACAGCAATACAATGGAATGTAATTTGTACTAAATTTGTTCTATAATTAAACGATAAAAGACTATGGCACGACCAATAAAAGAAACCCCAGATTTAAAGGGTAAAGATGCAAGAAGGTTTTTCGAGAAAATGGATAACGTAAAACCTGTATCAGCAGAAGAAATTGCACGTATTAAAAAAAGTGCAAGTAAATTCGTTTTCGTTCTTGACTAATGGAAGAAAATGATAAATTACAAATCAGACGATTGAAAGAAGACCAGACGATAAAGCCTTTCGATTGTGGAGACAATGATTTAAACGAGTTTTTTTTGAAAGATGCTATCTTGTATCAAAAACAGAAATTAACCGTTACCTACTTTGGAGAAAATGAGACCGAAACCATATTTTTCTTCTCATTAAGAAACGATAGGGTTTCAGTAACAGACACAACCAAATGGAACAAATTAGGTCGTAACCTCCCAAATGACAAACGAACTCGAAAGGGAGCGTATCCAGCCGTAAAGATTGGACGTTTGGGTATTAGTAAGAGGTTTCAAGGAAAAGGATTGGGCTATGATGTAATGAACGCAATAAAGGGATTTATTGGATTAGATAATTTTCCAACAGGAGCAAAGTTTTTAACAGTTGATGCTTACAGAGGTTCAATCAAATACTATGAAAAGAATGGATTTGAGTTTCTGACAGATGAGGACTTAGAAGACGATACGAGAGCAATGTATTATGATTTAATAAGATTAGGAGTTTAAAAACACCCGTACCACGCTTCAAAAGCGTGGCACGGGTAACATTCCTTAATCGACCTTCAACACTTTTTTACTAATTATTTTACCATTATTGGCTTGGGCAGTGAGTAGATACATTCCTGCTTGGTATTGGGCGAGGTTTATTTTGGCTGTATGATTGTTTTCAACGGCTTCAAAGTGCTGTACGCTCATTTCTCTGCCTATCAAATCGGTTAATTTTAGTGTTAATGGCG
>JAYWHL010000219.1:0-3639 GCA_043777715.1 Cytophagaceae bacterium
AAATACGTCCATGGCACCGATATGAGCATAAAACAAATCGGCGTGGTCGGTTGAGTTTCTTCTTCTTTTAGCGTCAAAATTCACACCTCCACCTTGTAATCCTCCACTTTCTAGGATAATCAACATGGCTTCGACGGCCTCGTTCAAATCGTTCGGAAATTGGTCTGTGTCCCAGCCATTTTGATAATCTCCACGGTTGGCATCTATCGAACCCAACAAACCTTGGTCGGCAGCTACTTGAAGTTCGTGGGTCATGGTATGGCCAGCTAGTGTGGCATGATTGGTTTCGATGTTCAACTTAAAATCGTCCATCAATCCATATTGTCTCAAAAATCCCGAAACCGTTGCTGCATCAAAATCATATTGATGTTTTGTAGGTTCGCAAGGTTTTGGTTCGATAAAAAAATTACCTTTAAAACCTTGGCTTCGGGCATAATCTTTTGCTGTATGTAAGAATTGAGCCAAATGGTCTAATTCTTTTTTCATGTTTGTATTCAGTAAACTCATATAGCCCTCACGACCTCCCCAAAAAACATAATTTTGTCCTCCAAGGGCAATAGTTGCATCAATTGCTGCTTTTACTTGGGCTGCTCCATGAGCCAAAACATCAAAATTTGGATTTGTAGCCGCTCCGTTCATGTATCTTTTGTTTGAAAAAAGATTGGCAGTTCCCCACAATAATTGAATCCCTGTGGCTTCCATTTTGGGTTTTACATAGTTTACCCAAGATTGTAATTTGGCTTCGTTTTTAATAATATCGTTGTCAAAATCTACCACATCTAAATCATGGAAACAAAAGAAAGGTAAACCTAATTTTGTCATAAATTCAAAAGCGGCATCGGCTTTATCTTGCATTCGTTGTTGAACATTATCTGCTTCGTTCCAAGGGTACAGATGCGTAGCTTCTCCAAATGGGTCTAAACCGCTCCCACAAAGTGTGTGCCAATAGGCCATCGAAAACCTAAAATGTTCTTTCATGGTTTTGCCTGCAATAACTCTTTCGGCATCATACCACCGAAAAGCCAGTGGATTGTCCGAACCTACTCCTTCAAATTGAATTTTCCCAATTCCTTCAAAATACGTTTTGTTGCTAGTCATTTGTAATAAGTTTGATTTGTTTTCTAATTTTTAATAAATTTTCCTAACTGATTTTCCCAATTTCCAAATACAGTTTTATATTTTTCAACTTTATGATACTCAGGCTCTACCGTTTTAATTTTTTCTATTTTTTCAAAGGCTTCGTTTCTGTTTTTATAAATATTTTTTCCTATTCCTGCTGCCAAAGCTGCACCTTTTGCTCCGTCCGTTTTGTATAATTCTACGGGTTGTTGGGTAATACTTACGAGTGCTTCTACAAACAAATCGCTCAAAAACAAATTTGCTTTTCCTGCCCTAATTACCGTCGGAACTACACCCATTTCCTTCATTATTTCAAAACCATAATTAAACGAACAAGCGATTCCTTCTTGAACACCTCTAAAAATATGCCCCTGGGTATGTTTATTAAAATCGAGGTTAAGTATTTGGCTACCAATTTGTTGATTATTAAAAACCCGCTCTGCCCCATTCCCAAAAGGGAGTATGCTTAGGCCATCTGCCCCAATTGACGTTTTTTGGGCAAGCCTGTTCATTTCAGCATATTCTAATCCGCTAGTCATTTTATTTTTCACGAAACTATTCAAAATCCCAGTGCCATTGATGCACAACAGCACGCCTATCCTAGGGTTGGTTGGACTATGATTTACGTGGGCAAAAGAATTTACCCTTGATTGGGAATCATATCTGATTTTTTCGGAAACAGCATAAATCACACCCGAAGTCCCAGCAGTTGCCGCAATTTCGCCAGGTTCAAAAACATTTAGCGATAGGGCATTATTGGGTTGGTCGCCAGCTTTGTAACAAACTTCAACGTTTTCTGAAAGTCCTAAAAGTTGAGCTATGTCTTTTTTTATAGTTCCATGGCTCGAAAAAACAGGTTTAGTTGCTGGAATAATACTTTCATCAAAACCAAAATGGTTTAGAATTTTTTGTGAAATAGTATTTGTATTAAAATCCCAAAAAATTCCTTCTGATAATCCAGCACTTGTACTCGAAATTTGACCCGTGAGTTTCATAGCAATATAATCGCCAGGCAGCATCATTTTATCAATTTTTTCATAAATGTCTTGTTCGTTTTTTTTTACCCAAGAGAGTTTTGAGGCGGTAAAATTACCAGGCGAATTGAGTAGATTTTCCAGACAATATTGTTTGCCAATGGCTTCAAAGGCTTGATTTCCAATTTCTGATGCACGGCTATCGCACCAAATTATTGACGGCCTTAATACATTTTGTTGCTTATCCACCACCACCAAACCGTGCATTTGGTAGGCAATGCCAATAGCTACAATGTCTTTCTTGTGATAGGGTACAGGAATAGACAAGCCTTGAATCGCCATTAGGCAGTCTTGCCACCAAGTTTCTGGGTTTTGTTCGGCCCAGCCCGTTTGTTTGGCTGTTATTTCCCTTTCTTTGTTGGGATACTGAGATTCTGATATTAATTGTTGCGTAGCGGCATCAACCAAGGAGGCTTTTACAGACGATGTGCCGATGTCTAAACCTAGAAGAAGCATAGATTTTATATTTAACCTAACTATTTGATTTGTAGAGGATTATTTTTTTAATTTAATGACAACGGCTTTCTTTTTTTTGATTTCAACTCCTGTTTGAACATGGAGGTTATGCTCATAAAATTCTAAGGCACGCATTATTTTTTCTTTTTTGATACTAATAAAATAAGGCTTTTTCCCTTGTTTCTGAATCAATCTTGCGTCTAGTTTGTAAATAGTGCCTTCTGGAAACTGACTTAAAATTTTGGTAGAACAGCCCACCACAAGTTCTGACGGAATCAATTGACCATCAATGGTTTTGAGTCTTCGTTTACCTCTTTTGGGGTCGTGGAATGCTTTTGCAAATACATCAAGAAATACTTTTTTTTCTAATTCGGGTAATACAGAAAGTAGAGAAAGTTGCATTATGAATCTTATATTTTTGACAGGTGTAATAGTTTCTTTATTTGCTAATTTACAAAAACAGTTCAAAATGTCAAAATTAGAAGTGAAACTTGTAAAATTTTGATAAATTTGAGACAATATCGCATCATTTATTGAAAGTCTTGATTCAATTAGTCGTATATTCCAACTAGAAAATTGCTCAAACTTTATTTTATTTGAGAAAAATGGTTCAACCATAATTTGTACGGAAATTAGTTTTAAACCACCAAGACTCAAAGACACCAAGGGGTTAATTCTTCAATTTCAATAACTTTGAGACTTCGTGTTTGAGTGGCTTATTTTGAGAAAGTATTAATCATAGAAGAACCAAAAAATTAAGAGAAAAACACATGAAAACATCTTTAAAAACGTATTTATTTTTCTTTTCCTTACTCATTTTAGCAGCCTCAGTTTGGTTGATTGCTTGCAAGGCCACGCCCGAAATGCCCAATGATGTTAAATTGGCGTATCAAAAACTACCCCCAAAAATTGATTTTAACATAGATGTCCGTCCAATTTTGTCGGACAGATGTTATAAATGCCATGGGCCAGACCAAAGCAAAGTTCAGGGAGAACTAAGGCTTGATACCCCCGAAATGGCTTACAAAGC
>JAYWHL010000220.1:0-3639 GCA_043777715.1 Cytophagaceae bacterium
ATTATCAGCGTTCCGTCGTTGATGTTCACTTCCAAAATTGCTCCTGGCAAGCCACAAAGCCGTTCTGGGCCTGCCGTTGTGGGTATGGCGTCGGTAAACCAAGCAACAATATTTTGTTTATTGAGGCTGTCTTGGGCGAGGGCTTTCATACAAACATAACCCGCTATGGTTTTGACCTCATTCATTATTTTCCAGTCAATAGCCCTCAAACTATCTTCAATGATATAGGTCTTTCCTAGGGTTTCAATGAGGTCTTGCTTGGTTTGAGTGGCATAATTTCTATAAATGGCATATTCTTGTTGTCGCCAAGCATATCGGCTGTCGGTGGCTCTGTTGTCGTCGTCGTCATAAGTAAAAAGGCTCTGCTCTTTACCAAAATAGAGTTTATATTTTTCGATATATGGCTCTTTGTAGGTCATTTTTAGGCGGTCTAGTTCTTCTTTACTCATAAAATTAAGGCTAGACGATAATTTGTAGTAGTCCAATGTGCGGTCATAGCTAATAACTCCCTCGCTTTTGTCTTGGGCTTGGGCTATGTTTATACAAAAAAATCCTCCTAAAATAAATATCAATATATAGTTTTTCATGTTTTTGATAGATTAAAAATTACCTCTTTTCATTTGTGATTTTACACCCTTGATATTATACGTAAAGCCCAACATATAATAACGGCCAAGGGTAAGGGTACGGGTTTCGGAAACAAAATTTTGAGAGGCATTTTGGCTTACCCCAAGATTTTGATTAAAAACATCATAAGCCGTAAGGCGAAGTTCGCCCCGATTGTTGGGCAATAGTAATTTATAAAAAGCCAAATTCAAAACGGCTACTTTTTGGTTAAAATTAAACCGATTATTAACAAAAGAACGGTAGCTGAAATTGGTATTGATATAATAGTTTTTGGGTAATTTAATATTCATTTCCGACGACAAACTACTGCTATAAATCGTTTGGTTTTGGGTTGAGTTTATAGAATATTCGGTTTTGCTAATGCTAGTACGGGCATTGAGATACAACGTAAAAAAATCAGAGGGACTCAAATCCAAACCTAGCCCCGCCGAATAATTAACGCTGTTGGTTTCGTTGCGAACGTCGTTGATAAACGTAGGATTCAGTGAGAGGGAATAATTAAAATTTCCATTCATTTTAATTTTATTGGTTTTGAGTGGCAAGCCATAGCCCAAATAAGCATTAAAACTTTTAGCACCATCAATATTGGCTGGCTTGGTGCGGGTAACTAGCTTGTCATCAACGCTTTGGTTATAAACAATCTGATTATAGGTGTAGCCATAACCGATGCCCGTATAGACATTAGTAAAGTTGCTTTGGTTAAATCTACTAAAATTCAAACTCACATTATGCCTCACTTCGGGTATTAGGTTGGGGTTGCCTTCGGTAATAAAAAGCGGATTGCTATTGTCGGTAATGGCTTGTAGGTCGGTTACTTGCGGTTCTCGAACGTTGGTGGTGTAGTCGGTGCTTAGGTAGGTATTTTGTTTGAGGTCATAGCTAAACCTAGCATTGGGCAACAGCGTGGTAAACCGCTGGCTAACGTCTAGGCTAGGGTTTGGTGTTGATTTTGATGCAAACACTTTGCCCGAAATATCAAACCGTTGCATAGCCGCCCCAATGGCATAGTTTAGGCCCTTGTAAGCATACCGCACACTAAGCCCTACCCTATTGTAAGACGATGTGTTTTTGAAATAACGGCTCAGATTATCGTTCCGTTTGGTAACATCGTTGAGCGTATCGGTTACCTCTCGGTTTACGGCATTGATGTTAGCATTAAAATTATAAAAACTTTCCAAAAACACTTTTTTAGAAAGCGGTTCGGCGTACGAAGCATTCACTTTATAGGTATTTTGCTCATTGTCTGTTACGCTCAATTGCCTGATGGCCTGAATAAAATCGTTGGCGGAAGTAGCCCCAAAAAACGTATTGAGGGTACGTTGGGTGTTTTCGACCTGATTATTATTAACGCCATAGCCCACATTAACAGCAAAACTGCGGCCAGCCGTCCTAAATTTATGCCTAAAGGTTAGGGCCGTATTTAGCAAAAATCTATCGTTGCTATTTTTGGTATTTCGGCTCGATTGATTACTCAAAACACTGGCTAGCCTAAAAAAATCTTGCCGAATTATATTCTGAACGTCCCCCATCTGATACGAGCCATTTGCCGTAACCAAAAGCGTATTGAGCGAGTCCAAACCTTGTTCGTAACGTAAATTCACCCTATGGTTAGCGGCCAAATTGTTGGCGTTGGTATTGTCTTTGTTTTCAAAAAAGGTATTGTTTTGTAAGAAGGTTTTTTTGTTTATAAAAGTTTGTTCCAGCCTCTGGGTTTGGTTAAAGAAATAACTCGACGTAAGTTTTGTTTTCTTTTCGTCAAAATTATAATTTACACCACCCGCATAACTACTCGAAAAACCCCTGCCTTGTTGGCTACTAATCGGCACTCCCGAGCTATTACCCGAATCAAAATAATAAGAATTGCCGCTGCTAAAACCAAATTCATCATTGTTATTACTAAAGGCTTGGCTACCTGCAAAATCTCGGTAATCGTTAAACGAAAAACCCTCTTGGTTGGTGTTGTTGGCCAAACCAATGATAGAAAACTGTTCGGTTTTAGAAAATTTGCTGTATGTACCCCTAAATTCTCGGCGGTCGTCTAGGCCCTGCCCTATCGTAAAACGCCCAAAACCTCCATTCTTGAACGTATCTTTTAATTCTAGGTTAATGGTTTTTTCTTTTTTGCCATCGTCAATGCCCGAAAACTTAGCCTGTTCGCTTTTATCATTAAAAATCTGAATTTTATTAATGGCCTCGGCAGGTATATTTTTGGTTGCTATTTTGGGGTCGTTACTAAAAAACGTCTTCCCATCAACGGTTACTTTTTGTACGTTTTGGCCTTGGGCTTTGATACTACCGTCTTGCTCTACGCTCACGCCTGGCAGTTTTCGGAGGAGGTCTTCTACGGTGGCATTTGGGCCCACCTTAAAGGCATTGGCGTTGTATTCTATCGTGTCGCCTCTAATGGCTATGGGGTCTCTGACGGCCTTTATCACTACTTCGTAAAGCTCACGGCTCATGGGTTTTAGTTTTATTTCGCCCAAATTAGTGATGGGGCTATCGTTAGGCACAAAAGCCGACTGATAGGGCAAATATCCCACAAAAGTTACTTTGAGTAAATACGATTGGCGGCGTTGATTTTTAAATTCAAAAGCCCCTTTATCGTCAGAGCGAGTGTAGCTAACCAAGGCCGAATCCTTGGGCTGTAAAAGCATGACGGTCGCAAAAGGCAAATTTGATTTGGTAGAATCGCTCAAAAATCCTTTGATTTGAATACGAGCGGTGGGCGTTTGGCCAAGGACAGAGAAAGCCCCCAGTAAGAGGGCGAATAGTAAGGTTTTTTTCATGGCTAAGAAGATTTGCTTTAGGTTATGACTGTTCAACGAATAGTATTACTTGATATTTCAGAAAAGGTTACAGAACAAGGAATTTTATTGTAGAAACAGAACCTTTTCTTTGGTTTTTGGCTTTTTTTGGGCGGAGGTAAAAATTAGAGTTTTAGTACAAAAACAAGGTATAAGTACTAGAAAAGTTTGTAAAAACCGATAATATAAAAAGTATCTTTGTAGGCAT
>JAYWHL010000221.1:0-3629 GCA_043777715.1 Cytophagaceae bacterium
TTTTTTGTTAGACAAAAATAATCAAATATTTTTAAAATTAACCCTTAATCATCATGGTTAGATATAGGCTTTAGGCGGCGGAAAAGGCATAAAATTTGGGGTAAAATTAGTTTATACTATCAATGCCATAATTATTTGTATTTCAAGCCTATACCGAGTGTCGGCCAGCACAACCAATTGCCAATAGCTACTTGCCAACACAATCGTCTTTGATGGAAGCAAGTATGAGTAAAACGGTATTTTTCCGTAAATTTGTTTAATAATCAATGAGAAAATGAAAAAGATAAAATCATTCAAGTTCTGGAATTCAGAAGAAGTTGAACAAACTTTTGGAATTAAGAGAATCAGTAACAATGAACTGTTATTGGAATGGCTTGCCAATCACGAAAAGCTATCAAGCAAACAAGAAAAACAAGTGGCGGAACTTCAAGAGGGTTTGATTGACAAAATTGAATACTGGAACGAAGAAGAATTGAAATATCACTTCTTGGGAAAATTTGTAGATATAGTCAATTTTGATAAATTTGATCATTATCGCTCTTTTTTAGGAAGAACTTTAACCGCAGAGATAGACGGAATGACGATTTCGGGCGAAGTTGATTTTATGGTAGCAACGGGCAAACAGACTCCCCAAGTGCCTTTTTTCTTCCTCCACGAGTATAAGCAAGAGCTAAAAAGAGATAACGACCCTCTCGGACAAGTGCTAATTGCGATGGTAGCCGCTCAAGCCCGAAACACCCACGGCAAACCCATTTACGGATGCTATGTAACGGGGAGATTTTGGTATTTTATTGTATTACACGAAAAAGAGTATTCGGTAAGTGATGCGTTTAAGGCTACAAACGATGAAATTTACAAGATAACAAGTATGCTTTTGTTTGCAAAAGCCGATATTGAAAAAACCTTAAAGGAGATGAATAAATGGAATACATAATCATCACATTATTTGAATTTTTAATCTACCTTAGCCAGTCAAACAAATTAATCCAACGCTCATAAAATCAAGGAGTTAGTGTAAAGCTAAACTCATAACAGACGAAAAAAAACTCCGCTTTGAGTTGGGCAAAAAAATGGAGTTGAACCCAAACCTTAAATTTTCATGAAAAAACTCAATCTCTTTCTTCTCTTTTTTGGACTCCTTATTTTCAAAAATTCAATTTCGCAAAGTGTTGATAATCAGACTATTGAAATCAAAAATGCCTTGCCTTTAATCGACCAAATTTGTAAAGATTTTGCCCAAAAACAGCATCTGCCAAGCATGGTTTATGGCTTGGTTATCAACGGACAATTGATACATTCGGGCCAAGTGGGTGTTATTAATACCCAAACCCAAATGATGGCCAATAATGCTTCGGTATATAGGATTGCTTCCATGACCAAGAGTTTTGCGGCTGTGGCCATTTTGCAACTCAGAGACGCTGGAAAATTAAAACTTGATGACCCTGTTTATCTTTATATCCCCGAACTTAAAGGCCAAAAATTCACGAACGATTCGCCCGACATTACCATCAGGCATTTGCTGACCCATGCGGCTGGTTTTCCAGAAGATGATCCTTGGGGCGACCGCCAATTAGGCATTTCGGACCAAACCATGCTCAAGATGTTTAAAAAAGGCATCTCGTTTTCTAACCCTCCAGGCACTGCTTATGAATACAGCAATATGGGCTTTGCTATGTTGGGTTATATCATCAAAAAAGTGAGTGGCCAAAGCTACCAAACCTATATCAATGCCCATATCCTCAAACCCCTTGGCATGACCAACACCTACTGGGATTATACCAAAGTGCCTGATAATCAGTTGGCTAAGGGATACAGATGGCTTAACGAAATGTGGGTCGAACAACCGATGTTGGGCGACGGGGCTTATGGAATAATGGGCGGAATGCTAACTACCCTCGAAGATTTCGCAAAATATACGGCCTTTCAGCTATCAGCTAGAGCTTCTAACCTAAAAGAATCAACGGTATTGAAGCGAAGTTCGTTGCGAGAAATGCAACAACCTTGGAATATTAGTGCCTTTAATCTCGAAAACAAAACGGCAATGGGCAAACCTTGGCCTTTTGTTTCGGCTTATGCCTATGGCCTCCGCTGGGTAGAAGACGCCGACCACAAAATAGGCATTGGGCATAGTGGAGGCTTGCCAGGGTTTGGGAGTAATTGGAAAATTTTGCCAGAATACGGCATTGGTTTTATCTCTTTTGCCAACCGCACCTACGCCCCCGTGAGTGGCCTCAATGTTCAGATTTTGGATACTTTGGTGGCTTTGGCCAAACTAAAACCTATAAAAAAACAAGTTTCGGAAATTTTGAAACAACGCCAAAACGAACTCTTGAAGTTGTTGCCTACTTGGCAAAATGCAGAGGCGAGTGGTATTTTTGCTGAAAATTTCTTTTTAGATTATTTTGTTGAACCTCTCCAAAAAGAAGCCGAACCTATTTTTGCTAAGGCGGGTAAAATACTGAAAATCAATGAAATAATTCCCGAAAATAACCTTCGGGGCAGTTTTGTTATAGAAGGAGAAAATACCAATATCGAAATTAGTTTTACGCTCTCGCCCGAAAAACCCGCTCTCATTCAAGAGTATCATATCAAGGAAATAACGAAAAAGTAAAAAATCTAGGCTACTATTAACCTCGACAAGTAATTCGGTATAATCAACCTAAATACTGGATAATTTTACAAAATTTGTTTAAGAACATTGCTTTTGTGAAGGTGTTTGGGGGGAACTAGACGTGGAAAGGCACAGAATCCAATATTAACAATCGCTTTTTCTTGGTGTTATTCGTTGTTGTTAGGTATCATGGCGTATAAATGTAAAACTTCTGATTTTTCTACGAATTTGTGTTCGTATTGAAGCCCAAGTTTTTCGATTAGTTTTATCGAATTTACGTTGTCGGGTTTGGTTATGGCAATTATTTTACTAGTATTTTTATTGTCTATAATTTCGTCCAAGTATTTTTTTGTCGCTTCAAATGCGTAACCTTTTTTGTCAAATTTTGGGAGCATTGCAAATCCAATATCGGGAGATTTTTGGCTGTCCCGATATAGAAACGTAATGATTCCAACTTGTTGTTTGGTTGCTTTTAGTTCAAAGACACCATAAAAGAAATTTTTGTTGTCAAGAATGTTTCGGATATATTTTTCGGCGTCTATGTCGTCTCTCACTTTTCGGTCGCCAATAAATTGCAGCCAACCTTGGGTATTTAGTAAATCAAAAATAAAACCTTTATCGTCAATTTTTATAGGTCTTATTAAAAGTCGTTCAGTTTCAATTTCTGTAAACATAATGTGCTTTATTGTTTCAATTTTGCATTGTTTGTAGGTTACCCTAAAATTCTGACCAACGTAAAAGGCTTATGGAAGACAAGGAACGAGCCGCTACGATTTGAATCGGATCGCCGAAGCGACTCGTTTACCGATATTCCTTTACAAAAATTACGAAGAGCCGAAACCCTTCGTAATTCAATGTATTTCTTAATTCAATCTCACGTTCAGGATTTCGGTTTTAGTGCCTGAACTTAGTTTTAAACGATAGCTGCCTGCGGTGGCATCGAAGCCAAGTTTTTGAGGGCCATTGCTATAAGTTACGTCTTTTAAGAGTGATTTTTGAAGTACGTCATTATCGTCAA
>JAYWHL010000222.1:0-3623 GCA_043777715.1 Cytophagaceae bacterium
TTTGTCCTAAATATTAGGCACAGCAAATTTTACAAAACTAGTCCTAGCACAATCCCTAAATAATCAAAGTCAAAGAGATGATGACCCCAATCGACAAACTTGCTTGGATAGAAATAAAAGACAAAGCCATACTTTTGACCAAGAGTTATGGAAAAGACAAATATTATATCCCAGGTGGCAAAAGAGAAACTGGCGAAAGTGATGAACAAGCCTTAATCAGAGAAATTGAGGAAGAACTGAGCGTAACTATCGACAAGCATACCCTAAAATTTGTAGGCGTTTTTGAAGCCCAAGCCCATAGCCAAGCCGAGGGTGTTTCGGTAATAATGACTTGTTATTCAGGAGATTATACGGGAAAATTAAAAGTAAATGCCGAGATAGAAGCTATGAAATGGTTTGAATATGCTGACAGAGACCAAGTGGTGGGGGTTGATAAACTGATTTTTGACTACTTAAAAGAAAGAGATTTATTATAATCTTGAAACAAACCAATTACCCAAAACCGCTACCTTCTTCGTATTTTTGCATAAATATTAAAAAAATGCCAGACAAAAGCCTATCCCATCTCGACGCCCAGCAAAATCCTAGCATGGTTGATGTATCCGACAAAAACATTACCAAACGAACCGCCATCGCCCAAAGTATAGTGCTGGTTAGTGCCGAAATTATGGCTCATTTGCAAGCAGGAGATATTCAAACCAAGAAAGGGCCTGTGTTTCAGACGGCGATATTGGCAGGAACAATGGGTGCAAAAAAAACCTCTGAGCTTATTCCGTTGTGCCACCCATTGGGCTTAGATTCTTGCAAATTTGATATTCAAACCATTGATAATCAAATTATCATAAAATGTACTTGCTCACTTTCAGCCAAAACGGGCGTTGAGATGGAAGCCCTAACGGGGGCAAGCATTGCCGCACTCACGATATATGATATGTGCAAGGCAATGTCGCATGATATTGTGATACTAGAAACCCGTTTGCTCAAAAAAACAGGCGGGAAAAGTGATTTTGGGGCTTGAAAATTTAGGAAGCAGTAGATGAAATTGCCTTTTAAGTTTTCAATTTAATAAACAAATTTGTTTACTTTTGCTTTATGGAAAATAATTTAGAAATCATTAAAGGCATTCACCCAGGGCTAATTGTAGCACGAGAACTCAAAAAAAGAAATTTGAGAAAAAAAGATTTTGCCCTATCTGTAAACGAATTTCCACAAACACTAGGTGCAATAGCAAAAGGTAAGCGTAAGATGAATACGACTTTGGCTCTGAAAATCGAAAAATCCTTGGGACTAGAAGAAGGCTTTTTAATGGTTTTACAAGTTTACTACGAAATTGAGCAAGAAAAACGAAAGCAAAATACGCCTCAACCCGATTTTACTAAGTTCTGTTCCGCACTTTTTTGGGATACTCGAATAGAACAAATTGATTGGCATAAACAAAAAAAAGCGGTGATTAAACGAGTCTTTGAACGAGGTAATGACATTGAAAAACAGGAAATTATACGTTTTTACGGAAAAACAATTGTTTCCGAAATTTTAGACAAAAATGTCTGTTAAACTTCATTACAATAGCGTCAATGATTTACTCCTTGAGGTTTTAAAAGACCTGATGGCTAACCCAATTTTTCTCCGTTTAGACTAGTAGGTGGCACAGCGTTAAGCCTTTTTTTAGGCCATCGTGAGTCTATCGACATTGATTTATTTTCTGATGCCGATTATCCCAGCATTGATTTCAAAGCAATAGATATTTTCTTGAAAAATACCTATCCCTTTGTTCAATCAAATGACTTTCAGTTAGTTGGCATGGGAAAATCATACATTGTAGGTAAGGAACATGGGCAAAGTATTAAACTTGACTTATATTATACAGAGCCTTTTTTTGATGAAATTGTATTGATTGATGGTATTAGATTAGCGAGTATTGAAGAGTTAATTGCCATGAAAGTTGATGTTATTCAAAGAATAGGCCGAAAAAAAGATTTTTGGGATTTGCATGAACTTATCGAAGTATATCCATTTGAAGCAATGCTTTCTCTTCATCAAAAAAGGTATCCATTTCATCACAACCAAGTCCTTATCAAGCATAATTTCACACAATTTAAAGAAGCAAACGATGACTTTGAACCTGTATGCCTGAGAGGGAAATTTTGGGAAATCATCAAGTTGGATATTATTGATTTTGTATCATAAATTTTCAAAAATCACACCTAACGCAAAATCATAAAACCGAATTTTATTTACTAAAAATACACCATGGGAGACCTAAAAATTAAGCCAGAACACATTTTGGCAGCCCTAGGGCAAGTACAAGAACCCGACTTAAAGCAAGATTTGGTAAGCCTAAACATGATAAAGGACATTGTGTTGGGCATTGGACAAGTTCGTTTTACGGTCGTGCTTACTACGCCCGCTTGTCCACTCAAAGAAAAAATAAGAAAAGATTGTACCGAAGCCATACATCAATACGTTGATGAAAACCTTAGTGTGGTAATAGACATGACGGCCGACGTAACCTCAACACGAATGACTAATTCGGCAGTTTTGCCACAGGTCAAAAACATTATTGCCATATCGTCGGGCAAGGGGGGCGTTGGTAAATCTACGGTTACGGCAAATTTGGCGGTGGCTTTGCACAAAATGGGAGCAAAAGTAGGCATAATCGATGCCGATATTTTTGGGCCTTCTATTCCGCTAATGTTTGGTGCCGAAGACCTCCAGCCGCAAGTATCGGTACTGAATGGCCGCAATATGATTCAGCCCATCAAGCAATATGGTATTCAGATGATGTCGATTGGATTTTTGACCCCTGCCGATAGTGCCGTGGTGTGGCGTGGACCAATGGCCAGCCAAGCCTTGCGTCAGTTTTTTAATGATACCAACTGGGACGAACTCGATTACTTGTTGATAGACCTCCCCCCTGGCACTTCGGATATTCATCTTACGCTTGTGCAAACCGTGCCTGTAACAGGGGCGGTGGTGGTAACAACGCCACAAAAAGTGGCCTTGGCCGATGCCACAAAGGGTTTAATGATGTTTAAGCAAGCCCAAATCAATGTACCCATCTTGGGAATTATCGAAAACATGGCTTATTTCACTCCCGAAGAATTACCCGATAATAAATACTATATTTTTGGACAAGATGGAGGGAAAAACCTTGCCCAAAAGTTTGAAACCGCCCTGTTGGGTCAAATCCCCCTGGTTCAGTCGATTCGGGAAGCGGGCGATGCTGGTCGGCCAATTGCCAGTGATGCCGACTCGCTAACGGCACAGGCTTTTAGAGATGCTGCCGAGGCATTGGCTAGGGCAGTAGCCATTCGTAATGCCGACTTTGACAAAACAACTCCCTCGGCCATTAAGACAATAAATGTGTAGGGTTTACGAAAAAAGTCATCGAATAGCGTTGGCGTTTATGTTTCATAAGTACATTCATAAAATTAGTTTAGCTTATTTTATTATAATATCCTTAAAAACAAGCCATTAGCTAATTACCAATAGCCCCTTATAATAAACTTTATTCGCCATCTAACTATCAATTTCCCAGATGATAAACTACCAACATTTTACACTAGACAACGGCCTGCGGGTATATGTACACCAAGATTTGAGTACCCCAATGGCTGCCTTAA
>JAYWHL010000223.1:0-10109 GCA_043777715.1 Cytophagaceae bacterium
AAATTTGTATCAGGAAACACCCAACACAGTAAGCCAATGGCGATTAAAAACAATGCCAAAATGATGTAACCGAATATTGTACCAAAAAACGATTTTACTTCTTTTAAAATAATGGTGGTCATGGAAAGGCTGTTTTTGGAAAATTGACTGCTAAAGTAGCTTACAACTTAAATAAAAAAAGCCACGAATGTTTGAAACTCGTGGCTTAAAATATTGACTTGAAATTAAAAATCCATTTCTGGTTTGTTGTTTCTAAGCACTGCCGAAATGATGAGTGAGGCGACAAATCCAATAATGAGAGACATTAATATACTTATCACAAATATAGCCGAAGGTGTCATAAATTTTTCGGTCATTGCCATTGTCTGGTCAAATTGTTCAGGAGTAAGCCCTTGTTTTTCCATTTCTGTACGAGTTACATCTAGCTGTTTACTCATCAATGTCGTATCTATGAAACTCATGTAAACATAAGTAAAAATACCCCCCAATAAACCAGCAACGGCTGATGTAAATGTACCAATGCCAAGCCCTTGTCCAAAAGACATAAAAGTATCGTTTTGGTTTTTGTAATCTCTCATGGCCATTACAATCCCTACGATTAGAACCACCAATGGTAAATACCCTAGCACTTGGTTGCCAACTTGGCCACTGACATAAATTCCTGTGTAAATTAAGACGTTAATAAGTCCTACAATAAAACCCCATTTGAGGCCAATTTTTGCTGTTGAAGGAGAGTTTTCCATGTTTATTTTGGTTTAAGTTTTAACAAATAAATAACTTTTTTTATGAAAAATCAAGAATTATTTAAGAACGGCTTTTAACCGATTTTATCGGTCGTTCAATTTCTTGCATTGGTCCCATATTTTGTTTTCGCATCACAATAGAAATTGGAAGCGTTAAGATAATTGCCCAAAAGATTTTTTTATAAATTTCGTCCTTAAAAATCGCAATTCCTGTTGTTTTTGAGGTTTGAAGTATTAAATTTTGATATGCCTTCAAATCAAATTGTGTAATAAACTGTGCTTTTGTTTGGGTTAATAATCGTAAATTATCTTGGATATATTGCGTTAAAACGTTGGTATTGAGGTAAGTAACGTGCAAAAATATGGCAGAGGCGTTGATAAATCCTGCAACAATAAATATCAAAAAACAGATACTCATACCTTCCCAAAGATGTAAAAAGCCGTTTCTGATTTCTGTTTTGTAATAATATTGACAAGCAAAAACCAAAATTATGATAATTCCTAAGTTGAGTTCTTTGGGCAGACCGAGTGGGTGAACGCCCAAAAATAGTAAAATCAAGAAATAGCAATAACACAAAATGCCCGCCAAAACGCCAGTAATAATTGTGTATTTAAGAAAATGCTTAGTTTGAAACATTAAATTTATTTTTGTTTATAATTCCTAATACTTTGCCTACTAGTGGCTTATCAATAAAAGGGCTATTATTGATATGCTTTCTTGTTTTGTCTATTTGATAATCCCAAACTATCGTAGGGTCAAAAAAGGTAAGATTTGCAGGTTGATTTACCTCTATTTTATCAATATTCTTCTTTAATATCTTTGCTGGATTTTGGGTCAATAAATTGATTACGGTCTCTAAATCAATTTTTTGAGTTAATGAATTTAGATTTCCAAATAAAGTTTCTAGGCCAATGATTCCAAATTCGGCTAAGTCAAATTCTAGTTTTTTGTTTTCTTGGTCATGTGCATAATGGTCCGAAACCACGGCATCTATTGTTCCATCTTTTAAGCCCTCAATTAAGGCTTCGATGTCTTCGTTTGCTCTAAATGGCGGATTTACTTTATAATTGGTATCAAAATTTTCAAGGATTGTATCCTCAAATATTAAATTATGAATGGCCACATCACAGGTAATAGCCAAACCTTTTGCTTTCGCTTTTCTGATTAAGTGAACTGATTTCAGGGTAGAAATCAGCGAAAAATGGTATTTAACTTTCGTGCCTTTTTCAGCAAGATATTCCAAAATATTCAAATCTCTTTCAATGCCCATTAGCTCTGTAATTTTGGGCAAGCCCTTCATTCCTAACAAGTTACTTGTGAAACTCTCGTTCATCAAGCCATAGGCACTCATGCTTTTTTCGTTAGGAATATTCATCAAAAGTCCATCAATCTGACTTAGATAAAGCAAAGTTTTAGCAATAAAATCGGCTTGATACAGTGGCTTTGTTCCGTCAGTAAAGGCCATCGCACCCGCATAATGAAGATCGAGCATATCTGTAAAATCTATACCTTCACAATTTTTACTAACCGCAGCGTAGGGGATTAAATCAATGATTTGAGATTCCGAAAAATATTTAATGGCTTTAATCGCCTCTTTGGTTTGGGTAACGGGCGATGTGTTAGGTAACAGACCAATGCTTGTAAAACCTCCTTTTATGGCTTGGTCTGTCAATTCTTGCATACTTTCTATATGCTCAAAACCAGGTTCACGTAAATGCACCCGCATATCTATCCAACCATTAGAAACACATAAATTTTCTGAGATAATTTCAGTAGTATTTTCAACAAAAATCTTATCGTCAATGGCTTTTAGGATTCCATTTTCGATGAAAATATCCTTTCTTTTTAAATGAAAAGGACAGTTTTGGTCGTAAATTTTAGCTGATTTTAATAATAATTTCATTCAATATTTTTGTTATTTAGATAACGACATTAATAAATGATACGGGTATGCGTGGCACGCCTATACTATTATGATAACAAGGCGTGCCACGCATCATCAACCACAAAATATTAATGTCGTTATCAAATTCTGTGCTTTTTAGCCATTAATCGCATAAAAAAAGCCCTTTCGGGCAAAAAAATTAATTTCCAATAATTTTTTGATAAGCGTCTGCGTCTAACAAACTTTCTAACTCGTTAAGGTCGGCTACTTCCATTTTAATAATCCAACCTTTTAGGTAAGGGTCTTCGTTAATTAATTCGGGCGAATCTAAAACTGCTTGGTTTACTTCTTTTACAGTACCCGAAACAGGCAAAAACAAATCAGAAACGGTTTTCACGGCCTCTACTGTTCCAAAAACATCGTTTTGGTTCATGGTTTGTCCAATCGTTTCTACTTCTACAAAAACAATATCGCCCAATTCGCTTTGAGCAAAATCAGTTATACCAATGGTTACTAAATTGTTATCGTCTATGCTCAACCATTCGTGGTCTTTGGTGTATTTGAGGTTTGAAGGGATATTCATTTTTAGGGTTTTTAATGTTTCCGCAATTTAGGCACAAACGAATTATTTATGAAATGCTTTTTTGAATTATCTGATAGAAGTCCAAATTTTTTGTTTTAGATACGAATAACTACTGTGTTTAATAAGTTATTTTAATCGCAGATTACTTTCTGACACTTTGCCTCGGAGAGGCACAACCTTTGTGGAAAATTGAAATACACCTCCCTTCGGGCTTCGGAGAAGCCTAACCTAGCAAACGTTACGCTTCTCCGAAGCGAAATAACAGGGTATTTGATGTTTTTACTACAAAGGTTAAGCCTCTCCGAGGCATAAATATAGCAAAACCGAAATTTCAAGCCCCTATTCGAATTAGCTATTCCAATTACCTGAGACTTCTTTACGTATTATGTTGCCAAAAAAACCAAAAAACTTATTGGACACTGTACTAAATCTATTGTGCCAAATCAAATCTTATTTTAAATCCTGCTGCGGTTGTTGCTCTTCTGAAAGAGTTGGTTACCAGTGGGTCATTAACCATTCTGTCCAGATAAATCGTAACGTCAAGTTTTGAATTGACTTTATAAATAATTTTTGGATTTAGTTGAAAGTTATAGTTTCCAGAAGTTGGTACAATTTCGCCATCTAATTTTCTCAATATTGCCCTAGTGTCGTTGATAGTAAGGTTCATATCAAACCTTAAATCATTCTTTAAAGTAATGGTTTGGCCATTTACTTTGAAAGGTAACTTAAAATTATTTTTAACCATTCCAAATCTGATAACCAAGGCTTTGTTTGTCAAATCGGCTAAGGACGTATTTGAAAGATTCAAAGAAACGTTTCTCTCTTGGTTGTATTCAAGGGCAAAAGTCGAATTATCTTTCGTTCTAATCTGAATACCAATCAAAGGGCTAAATTTTTCAACAATCGAAATCACACTCATCACATAAACGGGTACATATTGGCCTTGGGCGTTGGCAATGGCCGCAAATGGATAGAGGGGGCTATCAAAACTTATCCTTCGTTCGTCATACAAAAGCGAAGATGTGAAATTTCCAACGCTGTAAGTAGAGGTAAAATTATGGGTAATATTAACCGAACTAAATACTTTTTTAAGCCTTGGAATGCTGTTTACCAAACCTGTATAATTTACTTGCCAGTTTGGAAACGGGATTTTATAAAAAGGCGAGAACGAAACTTTTTCGGGGTCTCTTTTGGCATAAGCGGCAAAGAATGCGGGTATCAATACATCTTGCGATTTATCATTATAATTTCCTTTCTTTTCAGGATTTGATACGGTAAGTCTGTCTTGAATAATTTTTCGATAATCGCTAAAACGTTGGAATGAAGGAGAGGCGTTGTCGTTTGTGTTTTTGTCGAATGATGTACCAAACGAGAAAAACGACATACTAAAATTACCTCCTCTCACGGGGCTTTGGCTCACGAACCCAGAATCGGGGTGGCTTGGTCTATAAAATTCTGAATAATTGTCAGACCTTGAAAAATTGGCCGCCAGTTGAATTTTAAAGTCTTTGAAAGGTTCGATGGAAGTTTTGAAATCTAATTTTTTAGTTTTTGTTTGTACGAAAGGAATATTCAATTCCATCGACCTAGACAGCCAACCTTTTTCGGCGGCTACAAATCTAATATTTGGGTCTTGGCTTCCCGTAACAAAGGCCAACCCTGGGGCCGAACCTAGGCTTTGGTTCATACCAAAAAAGTTTACGGTAGGCAAAAACCCTGGCAAAATTGTTGATTCCGTGAGGGTATAACTATACTGAATGCCTCGAATGGCCATTAATGCCCTTGCAATACTTTTGGTTGCAACGCTGGGCTGTGAAGGGAGTTCGTCAAAATCGCCTGGGCTTCTCGTAAAATTCTTCCTTTGTTGGGTTGGTGTATTAGCAAATTTCAAGTAGCGAACTTTGTTGTATAATTTCACAAAATCAATTCTCCCCGACACAATTTGTTCACGGTTGTTTTTGATAATGTTTCCAAAATTCATATCTTCCTCGTCTCTGATATCATAAGAATTTGCCGCAAAAGTATAGCCCGACCTGAAGTTATAGTCGGCAGTTAGCCAATCTAGCAAAGGGGTTTTATCAAAAGGAATCCTGTAAGTTGCTGTAATGCGTTGGTCGAAACTCTTGGCTCGTCCAAATTTTTTAAGATTTGTCAGTACCGAATCTTGTTTTGCTTGAGTATCAATATCTCCCCGTGGTTCGTCGATGATGGCATTTACGAGTGCATTATAACTTACCACAATACTTTTGGTTAAGTTCCAACCCACGTCGTACCTGCGATTCATTAACCAATATTTTTCAAAAAATGGACTTACGTCTTTGCTATTCAAGTCCGAATTTCTAAGCTGGGTTTTCACAAAACTTCTATCCATATCCGCACTCATTGAAATAGAATTTGGAATAGGAGAGAGGTTAAAATCTTTGATGAGCGTACTGCTGGCGTTTTTAAATGGCTCAATATTAAGCGGTTGTGGCTGATAGGCATACGTTAAAGCACCTTTTTGAGAATACTGTTTATATTCTGCAATCATGGGGCTATTTCTATTTACTTCTGAATAAGCATAACTAGCCGTAAAATTTTCTACGTCATAAACATGATTTTTGGCATCGGTTTTGGTTTTAACTTTTTTTACGTTTGTAAAGTTGATACCTTTTCTTGTCGTATTGTCTTCTGCGGCTTTGCGTAGGGCTTCTCGGTCGGCTTCGTTAGTTTTATTGTTCAACGAAGTTTCAAGGGGCATATCAGGGTCTAGGGGATTAAAATTCGGAGCAACGTTTGAACGCCCTACATTTACATACATTGGAATTTTTAAGCCCCATTTCTCAGGCGTTAGTTTGTCTAGTTGGATAGCCGCTTGAAAATTATAGTCCATTGTGGTACTACGTTCTCGCTGTGATATTTTGTCCATAACGCTCCCAAAACCAAATGTTTTGATAGAACCCGAAAACGTTAGGTTGGCTAAATCTGCTAGTTTTAAACTTACTTTCCCGATGGCGGCATAACCCGAGGTTTGGTCGTAACCAAAAGCCCGCAATTCGTTTACCCATATATTAAACGATTTTGAGGCTTCATCACTCGACTTTGGATTTTTAAGTCCTATCATCAAACTCATCACGGCACTCAAATCTGGGCGACCAACAACTCTAATATAAAAACGGTCATCGTCTGTCGAAATTTCAAAGGGTTGTGTCAAGTTAGCCCCTGTTTTATCTCTTTCAGATTTTGCTCTTCGTAAATCGTCTAAAGCCACATCAAATTCGTTTTCTAGTGGCCATACTTTTTCGGGTTCAGGAATTTGAGGCGAAACCGAAGCTGGGTCTGTGGCCTTTAGTTTTTTGATTTCTATTTCATAATAATTATCGGTAAGGTCTGTTCCCAAACGCATAAACGCCGAAACTTTATCGTTTTCGTTGTCTTTGTTTTCCATGTGAACAAACATTTTTAGGCGTTTGTAGAATTGCATATCAAAGTTCACATTTTTAAAAACGCCCCTCGAATCGCCATCTCTTAAATTGGTAACACTCAAGGACATAGACTGTTCGTTTAATTGAGCATTGTTGATGGTTGTCAAATCTCTATCACGCTCAAACCCTGGAGGAACGGCATAAGGCGTAACCGTAGCTCCTGACTTATCTACCGCTCCGTTTTCTTCAATACTCACGGTGGCAACTTTGAATTGTGCATCGTAGGGTTCGGGCGTTTCACCGATAGTTTTGCGACTAAGATTACCCAAATATTTACGATATTGGTAGCCAGTGATTTGAAATTGTGCAAAACGCATCACCACGGGTTGTTCAAAATCGCTCATAACCATACGCATAAATCGCATAGATTTGAAGCCATTAATGTTCCCAGTTTTCCCTGTTGGGCTTCTAATCGGAATCCTAAACAAATACCAACTTACGTTATCGGTTGTTACTTTATCCACCACATAACCTTCGCCAACCTGCAAACCAGACGGTCTTAGATTTATCTTGTATTGATAATAGGCTTCGTTGTCGTTTATGGTATTGTCGGTGTTCAAGTCTTCAACATCAGGCAAATAGTTATTGGTTTCGGATACGTCGGCTTGGCGGTCTAGTTCGGGTGTATTATTTTCATACCCCATATAGTTTTTGTAACGCTGTACTACTTTCTTGTTGGTTTCGTTGGCATCTTGTGTAAAATAGAACTCAAAATCATCAGCCGAGGGGTCTTTTAGTATTTGAGATTTGGCTTCGGCACTTAGATTCGTTGGTAATTTGTTGATAAAATCCTTGAAAAAAACTTTCTCATCATCATTATTCAACCCGTCAAGGCCTACGTCTTGCTTTTGTCTAGCACCATTTTGGTTACTAAATGCCTTGGTAACAAACTGTGTTCTTGGCGCCCGTCCCCAAGCCGTAGAATCCACATTGCGTTGCGTGCCATTCGAAATAGTTGGAACTAATGGTAAGCCGTTTTCATAATTGTATCGACCATCAGGGATAAAATCTTCTGAAATATCTCCTAGCTGTAATGTTAAAGTCCCCCCTGTTGTATTTGGTTTGTCTATGTTGCTGTCCCCCGTTGCTCTAACAATTCCCTTTTGGGTATTAATCATGGGGTCTAACATCCAAAATTCTATATTTTCGATATTGGCATTATCAAAATCAATATCTGACGTTATGGCACGGGTTACCGCCCCAAAATTTTGTTTTGGGTTTTTTAAATATCCGTTTGGTAGCAAATCTGTATTGTAGTTATACGCACCCCTTTCGTTGGGGTTATAATAAACGTCCATCAAACCTAAGGGGATAACAAAACCATTATTGATGGCCTTGTTCGGGAAAATTGATTGTGGAGAAACCTGTTTTTCGTAATGGTTATTTAGGTCGTCGTTGGTTAAATTAGTAGGGGCATTTGCAAAACCTCCCCCAAGTCCATAAAAAGTATTGTCGATGGTATAAACCGAAACCTTGGCTCTGCGATACCCAAATTTAAGGGGTTCTGAAAGCGTAGCTTGATTGTATTCTTGCGGAGTAGCCCCTAATCGCCATTGAATGGCCTGACGGGTTAGGTCATAAACCGTCCGTGAGCCTTCAAAATCATCTAAAAATGAATTGTCTTGAATCCTAGGGGCAACCCCTGGGATTAACCTTGCGTATTCTCCTTGAAAATCAATCATTGAAGTTTCCTTTGTCGAAATAAGCGGGAGTTTGTCAAGAAAACGAGTAATAGCCCTAGATTCTTTGCGATAAGCGGCATCAAAACCAATGATGGTGTTATTAGTTGGTTCGTTGCCAATAGATACCCTTCTTAAATTGGCAGGAGGTGTTTCTTTGTACTTCATGGCCGAAGCCCCAAGCCTAAAATCTTTTGAAATGGTGTAATCAAACCTTGCTCCCCCAAAAGTTCGGATTTGATTATTAAACAAATCGGGTTGTTCATAATCTATGTAAATATCTTGCTGTGAGTTACTTACACCTGTACTATTTACCTTTACCATGCCATAACTATCAATATCGTAGTCAAGTCCTTTGGTTAATGGCGAGCCACCTGAACTTACTCGTATCGATTGTGGATCCACCCCAAAAGGTAACTGCTGTTGCCCCCCAGCCGAACTTTGGGAGTTTCCACGAATAAAAAACTTGTTTTTTTCTGTAACCTGACTTGCATCTATTTGAGTACTCCGATAGAGTTTTTCAAAAACATATTTTTCTGATAATGCTGATTCGCTTGGTAAAAATTTCAGTTTTAAGGTTGTGTTAAATGGCTCTAATACAGGGAAATACAACTTTCCGTTTTTAGAATCTATCGTTGTGCCTTCAACAAAGTCGAAATTACCATCTACTTGTGGGTCGCCCATTTGGTTGAGTCTATCCAAACCAAAAACTTGCAAAAGTGGTACATCTTTTAGATTTGAACCTTCTTGCAGGTTTGGATTGTCTAAACCCGTTAGGTCGTCTTTGTAAATAATTCTTAATTGAAATCCAATTTTATTGATGTTTGACGAATTGAGCGAATACACGTTTTTCATCATTAAATCCCACATCGGTAGCGAAACATTGTTTCTGATTGCCGACGACTTTAGCATCTTCAAAACCAAAACTTGGTCATCGTCTCGTGCTTGATAGTCCTCTGTTAGTTCGCCTACTTTGTAGCTTCTTCCGTTCAGTGTATATTCATAAGCCACAGCCAAAACTTCATCGTTTCTCAAAGGCGTATAGAGCGAAAGATAGCCCAATTGTTCATTAAAACGATATTCTCGGTCGCTTAACAATCTTTTTGCTCCTCTTAACAACTCAAAATCTCTGCCTTTGTCAAGATTCAACGTACTCGACATCACGGTTGATGTTTTATCAACCTGCCTTAAATCAGGATTTTCAGCAACTTTTTTGAACAAAGCATTGGCGGCATTGTCGGCAGGAGAATTTTGAATGATGGGGCTAAGGAGTGCTGGCGAACCATTGAATCTTTTGGGTTCGCCAATATCAGAAACCGCTAAGATATTTCTAAGGGCATCGGTTGTATTGGTACGGTTGGTTACATAAACTTCGAGACGGGTAACATTTACGCCCGAGGTAATCATGGGCAAATTACGCAACGATTTTTCGTAAATATCTCTAAAAAATTGGGCAAGGAAAAAGTGCCTATTTTCATCGTATTGGTCTGCCCGTATTTCAAAACCCTTACTTTGAGAACCTCCTCTTATTACCAAACGTTGTTGTTTTGACCGTTGGTTAGCAAAAACGAGTGTGGCGTCTAGTTTTCCAAAACGAAGTAAAGTTTTTAATCCAAATAAATTTTGTACGCCTGGAATCAATTGGCTAGGCACTTGAAAACTAAGGTTTCCAGCTTCCACTTTTTGAATAATATCCTCTTCTTTGGCTCGATAGTTTAGTTTTAGTTTGTTTTCAAAGTTAAAACTAGCTTTGG
>JAYWHL010000224.1:0-10103 GCA_043777715.1 Cytophagaceae bacterium
ACTTTTCTGTTGGTTTCATTTATGGTTTTATACGGCTACATTGCTGATTATTTCAGAACAAAACGTTTACAAATTCAATTACTGAAAGAAAAATCAGAGGCCGAATTAAGCGTTTTGAAAGCCCAAATAAACCCACATTTTTTGTTCAATGCCCTCAATACGATTTATAACGAAGCCCACCGAGAAGAGAACGAACACACGGCGAATTTAATCCAAAAATTATCAGGAATTTTACGTTTTTCGGTAGAAGAATCTCAACACGAATTTACGAATGTGGAACGTGAAATTAAGTTTTTGGAACAGTATCTTACGCTCCAAGAAGTTCGTTTGCCCGAACGAGAAAATATCAAAATCTCCACCACTATTTTGTATGACGAAGAACCCGCCCAAATTGCTCCTTTTTTGATTATTCCATTCCTCGAAAACGCCTTTCAGTATGGTATCAGCATGGAAAAGGATTGTTTTATTGATATTGATTTAACCATCGAAAACCAGCAAGTTCATTTGAAAGTTTCTAACACCATTTTGCCAAATAATGCTGTAAAAAAAGGAATGGGGACGGGGATAAAGAATGTTCAAAAACGATTAGATTTACAGTATAAAAACAATCATAAATTGCTGATAAACAAAGCATTAGATATTTTTACCATAGATTTAACCATTACCCTGAATGCTTAAAACCATCATCATCGACGACGAACCTGCGGCTATCGAAATCTTAGAGAGACACACCCAAAAAGTGCCTTTTTTAGAACATAAAAAATCATTTTTCAGTACCGCCGAAGCACTGGCATATCTACACACAGAGACGATAGACCTGATTTTTTTGGATATTCAAATGCCCGATATGTTGGGAACGGATTTTGCAAGATTGATTCAAAACAAACCTATCCAAATAGTGCTAACCACGGCTTATTCTGAATATGCAGTAGAGGGTTTTAATCTTCAAGTGCTTGATTTTTTGATAAAACCGATAGAATTTTCTCGATTCCTACAAGCCTGTAATCGTGCCTACGAGCGTTTGAGTGTGGCAAAAGGCGAACAGGCCAGTATTTTTGTGAAAGATGGTTACGACTGGATTCGAGTGGATTTAGAAGAAGTTTTGTATATTCAGTCGGACACAAATTTGTTGTTTATTCACGAAAAAAACCGTAAAATTTCTACCCGAATGACCATCAAAGAGATGTTAGATATTTTGCCCAAAGACAAATTTATCCGAATCCATAAATCGTATATCGTAGCTTTTGGGGCCATTCAGAAGATTGAAAGGCATCAAATTACAATCGGAAACATTAATATTCCTTTGGCGGCGAGTTATAAGGAAATTTTGGAGGAAAGATTGATTGGGAAATAGTTTTGATGTTTCAGTTTATCTAGTGGTCTCTAAATTACCGACCACCCCTCTGCGAAATTTTGCGATTACACAACAAATAAATCCAAGCACAAAAAAGCCCACTAAATAATTTTAGCGGGCTTTTCAAGGAAAAATTTTAGCAATTATTTCGGCAAAACAACTCCATCAATTACGTGTACTATTCCGTTTGTACCTTTCAAATCGGTTGCAGTTACATAAGCAGCACCACCGTTTTCATCAGTAAGTTTTACTTTACCATTATCAATCGTAGCGGTTAATTTTCCACCGCTAACCATGGTCAAAACTACTTTACCTTTACCTTTTTTGATGGCAGCCATCACGGCCTTTGCATCTAAACTACCGCTCACAACGTGGTAAGTAAGTATTTTTGCTAACTGGGCTTTGTTTTCTGGCTTCAATAATGTTGCTACTGTTCCCGCAGGCAATTTATCAAAACCAGCGTTAGTAGGAGCAAACACCGTAAATGGGCCTTTTCCTTTCAAAGTCGTTACCAAATCTGCCGCTTTCACAGCCGCTACTAATGTTGTGTGGTCTGCCGAACCAATAGCAATATCAACCACATCTTTTGCTTGGCCAAAAGAAATCATTGGAGCAAAACCTACTAATAACATAAAAAATACTTTTTTCATTTTGTCTTTATTTAATTGTGAATAATACAGACAAAACGGCTTGGACTATTAATTGTTTAGGGTTTTTACCAAAAAAACAATATTATTTTTTAACGAAACAATACCCATTCTTTTTGTGTTTAAGGAACTCGTAATCAATTATTTATGGTTATTTTGAATCAACGCTGGCTGGGTTTTGAACCTACGTTTTGTTCTGAATAGGAATAGCGGATAGTTTACACTCTTTGTCCCTATTTTTTGTTAGATTTCTCCTCTGAAAGTACTTGACCAACCGAGTATCGCCTTAAATTTTTGTGCAGGATTAAACTTAAACGCAAGCGATTCTTTGTATTCAGCTACATAAAACTTGCCAAAGTTTGCAACGGTGATGGGTCTGTGGTCTTTTACACCGTCATAAATGGTGTCGATAAAACAATTGATTTGTGCATTGGCTTGCTCTTCTGAAATACTCGCTTTTTGAGCATACATCTTCACAAACTCTTTGTGTTTAATGGTTTCTTTTTTCGTTTTTGATGAGAAGTAGGGCATGGTCTAACCTGTTATATATACATGAATATTTTTCGACAATTCAAATTCACTAAAATTTTGATGAATCATAGCTTCAAAAAACTCAAAAAAGCCACCAGTTGCTTCCATCATGATTTTACCTGTCATAACCAAACTAATCACATCAGAAGATATACGGACTTTGTTCTTTATCAGCGAGGCTTCTTTCTCAAATAAAAAATCATAAGATTCGTTTGAATAGCTTTCTTGAAAGTTGTAAAAACTGTTATCATCAAGAAATGTTTGAAGTGATTGGGGCTGTTCCGATTTCAACTTTTGAATTACTTCATCGGCGTCATCAAGGCGTACAGATTTGCCCATTACACTGTAAAAATGTTCTAAAAAAGGTACAAATTCGCTTTGAATTTTATCACTTTTCATATTCCATTGCCAAGCGTGTTGTGTTTCTTCCAGTTCATAGAGGTTTGCATCAAACCCAATTTCAGCAGTCATTTTTTCTATTATCTTTTCAACAGAAACGACTTCTACTTCTTTTTTTGAGGCTTTGTAACTAGTGGCTATGCCGATTGCGAGGTATTGTCCCATGTTATTGGTTGGTTAAAAAGAGTTTGTAATTTCTAATAATTCTTTGATTTCTATTACCATGGTCTTTGGCTTATACGCCCCTTGGAAAGTAATGATTAAAGACCTTATTTTTGTTTCTTCTATTCTATAAATTTTATTAGCCCTTCACGAAACTGATTAAAACTGTCAGAAATATTATTATCAATATCCATAAACTTAGGAATTTCTCTTGAAGCAAAACCTTTTTGAAAGTCTGGAATTATTTTTTGTAATTCATCGGCAGCATTACAAACATCAGGGTCTCTAAACTTAGCTTTTCCTTTATGAGCATCTGTCTTAAATTTTGGATATACCTTTTGAATAGCTTTCATATCTCCTAAATACCATGCTTCCAATTCCTTACATACAATTCTTATCAACGTAGGACAATTCCCACTTTGATTGCACAGTTCCCTGATTTGCTTCTTTAATGCTATACAATCGTTACTATCTTGGTCATGTAAAATAACAATTTTTACATCTTCACGACTACTAGAAAATGCCTTCACTTTGTTAGGAATAGACTTTCTTAAATCACTTTTACCTTGATGTGGTCTTAAAAAATAATTCTCATTCAAAACAAACCCTTTGGGTAAAATTTTGGGTAGAATTTCTATTAATACATTTTCCATAGATGGCTCTTCTAACAAAAATTCTATTCTCATAATGGCCCACTCCCTTTAAAGTATTTTTCATTCCATAAGTAACCTAAATGATCGCCCGCCTCTACCAAACTTTTCACAATCTCATCATCTTTTGCCCTATTTATCAAGGTATATCCATCTTTCTTTGTGAGCCAAAATAACTCATCCAATTCCAAGGCATTAACAAAATCAGGGGAATGTGTAGATATAAAAACTTGTCCTCCTTTGTGTGAATATTCTCTAAACTCTTCGGCCAACTGACGTAATAGCTCTGGGTAAAGATAATTTTCGGGTTCTTCGATACAAAGTAAAGGGTGCTTTTGGGGGTTGTTCATTAATATCAAATAAGCAAACATCTTTAGCGTTCCGTCAGACACGTATCTTGAAATAAATGGATCTTTGAAACTCCCATCTTGAAATCTTAGGATAATTCTTCCATCTTCGGTTTTGGCTGCCGTTACATTAGAAATACCAGGGACTCGTTTTTTCATTTTCGCTAAAATTTCATCAAACACTTTTGGGTAATTCTCATAAATATAATCCGTAACTAAGGCAAGGTTATCTCCCGTGGGCGATAATCTTTCGCTAACACCAATATCTTGACTTTTTTTGGCATCAGGTATTTGAAAATTAGAAATATACCAACTTTCTAATAGTTTTCTAAAATCTGAAATTGCTTTAAAACTTTGAAACTGTCCAAGTCCCTTTATGGCTAAAATATCGGGAGAGTCCAAAGGAAATTCTCTTCTTTCTTCTTTAAAATTTTGTTTGGCTTGTTCAAATTCTATTTCGTTAATAATAGCCATTCCTTTTCCATTAGAGAAGTCCAAAAATTTAAAAGGCTTACCCTTTTGTCCACGGCGATAGCTTAAAACTTCTTTTTTAACAATGGGCATATTTAATTCTCCCAATCCTATACTTAATTCATAGGTAATCAAAGGCTGTTTTTTACCTTCTACATCATCGTTTCTGAATTTTATTTCAAACTCAATATCCCCACTTTTATTTCTAGAAATTACCTCTCTGAAACCTCCTCTATTATTAATCGCCGATTTTACGTTATTGCGTAGGGCTTCGCTCAAAAACCCAAAAACATCAAATAAGGTAGATTTACCAGCACCATTTGCTCCAAGAAAAACACACATACTTGGAAGGTTACTTATTTCGGTATCTTCAAAAACTTTATAATTTTTAATCTTGATTTTTTCTATCTTCATAGTTATAAGTGATAAGTTTACATTCCGCTATTAAGCTGAATATCAAACGATTATTTAAAAAATAAACTCCCAATCTGGATACTGGGCATTTTTATTAAAGGTAACGCAATTCTTTGAATTGTAGTCCCTAAAAGCCGAAGAATTACATACATGCTTACTCCGTCATCTCTGGCTCACAGCTAGCTCCTAGCTTAGTTTTTCTAACCCTGCCATTCGTTCAAGATGATGATAATCAATGCCAAAGAATGTTTTGATAGACTTTATTTTTTGTAAAATAGCTACTTGGTTTACTTGAACACCTTGTTTTTTTATGCCCACCACCAATACGTTTTTGGGCGTATGGGCGTCGGAAATAAACTCGAAAACCTTGGTAGAATAGCCAAAATATTCAAGAATCAAGGCCCTGATGCCATCGGTTACCATTTCGGCTTGGCGTTCTAGCAAAATGCCATATTTTAACATAAAATCAAGCTCATTACTGGCCTTGTTTTTTTCTATTTCACGCCTTATTTGTTTATGACAACACGGGGCAACCACTATCAAATCGGCCTGGTTGATAATGCCTTTCAAAATGGCATCGTCAGTGGCAGTGTCGCAAGCGTGCAAGGCAATAAGTACATTAATGTCTTGATTTTCAAACGATTCTATCGTTCCTTGTTCAAAAATCAGTTGTTCAAAACCTACATTTTGAGCAATTTTATTACACAAATCCACCAAATCTTGGCGATATTCTACGCCCCTAACTTGGGCAGGTTTTTTGAGAACATTGTTCAGATAATCGTACAAAGCAAAGGTTAAATAGCCCTTTCCCGCCCCCATGTCCACAACTTTATAAAGGGATTTTGCTGGTAAATCGGCCAACATCGAACTCAAAAGTTCTACAAAATGATTAATCTGTCGGTACTTGTCTTGGGCATTTTTAAAAACATTACCTTGGGCATCTGTAATATTCAAGGCCTTCAAATAATCTTTACCAAAACTTCCTATTTTACGATTTTTGGCTTGGTCGTGTTCAAGTGTGGGAACTTCTAAAATGCTTGGTTTTTGTTGGAGTAACACCCATTCTTTGTTTTTTGATAGGTTTAGATGTAGGTCAAATTTTGTTGTAAAGAGCGTAAAAGCCCTAAAATCTTCTACCCCCAAATGATTTTTTATCATTGAGATAGCCTCCGAAATCGGATAATTTTTGACAATATCCTTGGTTTTATGGCGATAAGTAAAGCTAAGGAAAGGCTCTTTTTTTAGATAAATTTGTTTGATAATTATCTTCTGTAAAGTACTGTCCGAGCCTTTATAACTTCCTAAAGATATTTTAATAAAACTCTGATTATCAATGCTTTGAATAATATTATCTAGGGCTTTTTGTAGGGTTTGTGGCATAGGGATTGGTTAAGAGAAATTGACTAAATAACTTGTACTTCGGCCTTGTCCTTTACTAATAATAAGGTTTTTTTCTAGTAAATCCTGAAGGTCTCGGGTAGCCGTGGCTTTAGATGTTTTGGCAATGGCTTGATACTTTCGAGCATTGAGGTAGCCCTCAAAGGGTTCGTCGTTGTTGGCCAATATTTTTTTAAATACTTTATGTTGTCGCTCATTGAGTTGGCTTTGGTGGGTATCAAAAAAGGTCATTTTTTGTACTGACAATGCAATCACAAACATAAAATCTTGTTGTGCTTCCATTACAATAGTGGCAAAATAAAGTATCCAAGCATCTATTTGATTACTTTGTTGGCCTTTTTTTAGGGCATCGTAATAGGCTTTTTTATTACGCTCTATGTGCTTAGAAATACTTAACAAAACGGGTTTATCAAGGCTTTCAGAAAGGGCTTTTTCAGCTATAATTCTACCGATACGGCCATTTCCGTCTTCAAAAGGATGAATACTTTCAAAATATAAATGAGCAATAGCCGAACGAACAAGCGGATTTTTGATACCTGTCAATGAAGCATTATACCAGTCGATAAACTGCTTCATTTCTTGAGGAACTTGGCTAGACAAAGGGGCTTGAAAATGCACTTTTTCTTTACCCATTGCCCCCGACACCACTTGCATAGGCTCGGTGTGGGTTCGCCATTGGCCTATTTCTGATACATTATTATTGCCTAACATCAATAATTTATGCCAATCAAAAAGCATTTGCTCGCTTAGTACATCGGCAAATTGTTTTCGTGAATCTACCAATAATTGAGCTATCCCAGCCGACCGCTTGTCTTTGATAAGAGGTTGGTCTGAAACAAAACCCAAGTTTTTTTTGATAGACGAAATCAAATCTATTCTGCTTATAAATTCGCCCTCAATACTAGATGTTTTAATGGCCTCTACCACCAGCAAATCAATGATTGATTGGTTTTGAATATTGCCAGATGAGGCACTCCAATAGCCTTGACTTTGGCCTGAAAGTGCCAAAAAACTATGCCATATTTCCAGAAAATCTGTTTCTGAATAGCTAAAATTTGGCCAATCTGATTGTTGCCAATTATACTGCATTTCTTAAAATATTAGTTAATCGGCTCAAAAATACAATAATTTTGAGCCGATTAATAAAAATAATCGGCTCAAAGGCTAAATTTTCAATTTTAGAGTTACGAAATCTATACTATTTTTAACCCTACAACAACTAGCAACCTTGTAGGTTTGACAATCTAATTTTATAAAATAAGCCTTGATTTTTTCTAAAGTTTCATGTTTTTAAGCGAAATTTGTATTTTAATTTACAAACCACAAGGCCAAGTCTCATCGATTTGGCTTTCTATTTTTATACTTATGGAAAAAATCATTATTCTCGACTTTGGTTCGCAGGTTACTCAACTCATCGCCCGCCGTGTGCGAGAACTAAATGTTTATTGCGAGATACACCCCTACAACAAAATCCCTGTGCTTGATGCTTCGATAAAAGGCGTTATTTTGTCGGGTAGTCCATGTTCAGTAAGAGAAGAAAATGCCCCTAGCATAGATTTGAGCTTGTTTCGAGGTAAATACCCGCTTTTGGGTATTTGTTATGGCGCCCAATTTATTTCTCATTTTTCGGGTGGCGAGGTCTATAATTCTGGCCATAGAGAGTTTGGGCGTGCGGCTTTGCGTGTATTAAAATCATCGCCAATTTTGGAAGGATTGTCCGAAAACTCGCAAGTTTGGATGAGTCATGGCGACACCATTCAAACCATTCCCAATGATTTTGAAGTAATTGGCTCAACCGAAACCGTGGCCATTGCTGCTTATCAAGCCAAAAACGAAGCTACTTTTGGCATACAGTTCCACCCCGAAGTTACCCATAGTCTTGAAGGCAAAAAACTCTACGAAAATTTTGTCGTAAATATCTGCGGTTGCTCCCAAAATTGGACAGCCGATTCTTTTGCCGAAAGCACCATTGCCGCCCTAAAAGCCCAATTGGGCAACGACAAAGTGGTATTGGGACTATCGGGTGGGGTGGACAGTTCGGTAGCTGCCGTGCTGATACACAGGGCCATAGACAAAAATCTGTATTGTATTTTTGTGGATAATGGACTATTGAGAAAAAACGAATTTGAAGACGTTTTGGCTTCATATCATAGCCTTGGGCTGAATGTTAAGGGTGTTAATGTAAAAAACCAATTTTATACCGCCTTGGCTGGCCTAAGCGACCCCGAAGCCAAACGCAAGGCCATCGGCAAAACATTTATTGATGTTTTTGACCAAGAATCGCACCTGATAGAAGACGTAAAGTGGCTAGGCCAAGGCACTATCTACCCCGACATCATTGAGTCGGTTTCGGTGGGTGGGCCATCGGCTACTATCAAATCGCATCATAACGTAGGCGGTTTGCCCGATTTTATGAAACTCAAAGTGGTTGAACCCCTCAACACCCTGTTCAAAGACGAAGTACGGGCAGTGGGCAAAACCTTGGGCATTCCTGCTAATATCCTCAAACGTCATCCTTTTCCTGGGCCTGGTTTGGCCATTCGTATTTTGGGCGATATTACGCCAGACAAAGTGGCCATTTTACAAGAAGTAGATGCTATTTTTATTAATGGCCTCAAAAATGCAGGTTTGTATGATAGCGTTTGGCAAGCGGGGGCCATATTGCTGCCCGTGCAAAGCGTGGGGGTAATGGGCGATGAGCGAACTTACGAAAAAGTGGTTGCTTTACGTGCCGTGAGTTCGGTTGATGGCATGACTGCCGACTGGGTACATTTGCCTTACGAATTTTTGGCCGATATTTCCAACGACATCATCAATAAAGTAAAAGGCGTTAATAGAGTGGTGTATGACATTAGCTCCAAACCCCCCGCTACGATTGAGTGGGAATAAGCGAGTGTACTTCAATCATTTTTCCCTAGATTTGATAAACCCCAAAATCTTAAAACAATGTCAGAAACTATTCAGATACCCAAAATTCTAATTTATGAAGAATTTGATGGCCACCCAATTTATAGAAAAGGGTACAGGGAATTAATGTTGGGCTTAAAAAAATCGAAGAAATTAATAGGGGAACAAGTACGTTACAATACTTTATTTTAGGTTGTATGCTCAAATTTTTGAATAAAAACCTGCCCGAAGACTATTTTGCTGGGGCTAGTGAATTGGGCTTGCATTTATCAAAAAACAACAATTTTGCTGCCGATATTGCCATTTACAGAGAAGGACAACTCAAAGTAGGTTTTCATTCTGTAAAATACGAACAAACGCCTCCCAATGTGGTAATAGAAGTAGATATCAAGATTGACGAGTCAGGTTATTTTCAGAACGAAGAAGAATATTTTCATAAAAAGACAGAGCAATTATTGCAATGGGGCGTTGAGAAAGTGATTTGGGTGTTTTCGTCGTCAAGGCGAGTACTGATTGCCGATAGTCTTCAAAAATGGGAGTTTAATAGCTGGGACTTACCTTTTAAGATAATAGACAACATAGAAATAAACGTATGGGAATTGATGCTAAAAAATGGCTTTGAAGTAGAATAAGAATTATCATTTCAAAGTTTATTGATTTTAGTGTAATAAGTCGTCTTGGTTTTTTGAACCTTGGCGATTTTTTTATGTATTCTAAACAAGAATAACCGTATTTTTGTACTCCACCTTTTTATCATCAACCATGAAACTCATCAAAGTTGCCGCTGGCGTTGTCAATACCACTCCTTTGGCTTGGGAGTCTA
>JAYWHL010000225.1:0-3611 GCA_043777715.1 Cytophagaceae bacterium
ATGAAAGGCCAGTATTTAGAAAACGCCCAAACTATGCCTGATATTAGTATTTGGAATGACTACGAAACCGTGGTGGCGGGCAAAGACGCCCAACTCGAAAAAGCAATCGAGGCACTACTGGCGGAGTTGAAGTAAATCAAAATGATAGCATCGTTATTAAAAAGAAGTCTTCGCAGAAAGCGAAGACTTCTTTTTAAATAACACGATGAGATTTTCCCATTCTTGCCTCATCCGTGCGACGGTCGCCCAACCCTTCTCCATACGGAGAAGGACTTTTAAAAATATTATGATTCCGTGTTTGGTGGCTCATCAAACACCTAAGCGAAAGCAATTTGTAACTTGAATCCACCCTTATTTCCTTTCCAAAATCCATTGCCAAACTTCGCCATCTTCTTCCGAAATTACGGCCTCAACAAACTTGAATCTTAGTTTTTGGAGGATATGATTAGAAGCATTTTTAACGGGCAAAGTATGGGCGATGACGGCCTTTACGGCAGGGTCTTTCCAAGCAAACTGAATTAGCCCTCGTGCGGCTTCGGTGGCTAGGCCCTTGCCTCTTAGGTTTTCTTTTATCTCATAGCCAAGCTCAACTTGACCTTTTTCGTTGGCTTTTCCTCTAAATCCACAAGTACCAATCAGTAAATTATCGGCTTGTAAAATAATTAGTTTCGCTCCCCAAGTTACTAAATCAGGGTTTTCTTTTACCTGCTTGGCAAAAATAGGAAAAGCATCCATGTTTTCTGTCCATTTTTTAGGAACATTCGCCCCCAGCACAATAGAAAGAAATTGATTTCCTTCAAAAATAGCCTCCCAAAGGGTCTCGTCAATATCTACTAACTGCAATCTTTCTGTAAAAATCATTTTCTTAGTTGTTTAGCTGCCTCGCACATTGCCTTGATTTTTAGCTTAGTAGCCCATCTTGCTGTTTGGCTCATGCCACAATCAGGAGCCACGGCCAGTTTATGGGCAGGTACGTATTTTAGGCATTTGTTTATTCTTTCTTTTACGTCTTCTACGGTTTCAATATAATAACTTTTCACGTCGATTACGCCAACGGCTACGTCCATTTTTTCGGCAAATCGTTCTAAAAGATGTACTTCTGCAAAATTCAAAACCGTCATTTCGGTATGAAGTTCATCAATCGTTAAATCCAAAAAATCGGGCAACATTGGGGCAATACTTTTTTTGCCTACCGAGCGGCCTTTATAATTACCAAAGCAAAGATGCGTACCCAGTCTTGTTTTTCCAACTACGCCTTGTACTGTTCTGTTAAAAATATCAACAAAACGTTTGGTATCCTCTTTGTAGGCATAACAACTCATTGAGGGTTCGTCTATACAAATTTCTTGACAACCCGCCGCCACCAAATCTGCTAATTCCTTGGCCACAAAGGGCATTAGGGCCTCTGTAATTTCCCAACGGTCTTTATAAACTTGACCAGCCAACATTCTGCCCGAAAGCGTGTATGGCCCTGGCACCGAGGCTTTTAATAATTGATTGGCAGGGGCAAGGCGTTTTAGCCTTTCAAATTCTTCTACAACGCCTAGTCCTTTTGGGGCGGTTAGTGGCTCAACGATACTGTGTTTGCCTCGTTGGTCGTGGGCGGGTGGGCCAAATTTTCGGGTTTCTTCGTGGTTGGGTGCTAGACCTTGAATAAAACCATAAAAAGATAAATTAAAATCAAGTCGAGTTTGTTCGCCATCAGAAATTACGTCTAAACCCGCCGAAACTTGGTCGTTTATGGCACACACCACGGCATCTTCTATGATTTCGTTGAGGTCGGCTTTGCCAAATTTATCAAGATTTTGGGCGGCAAATTCTAGCCAACTCGGAAAAGGCCAAGAGCCTACCACGGTGGTTTTTATAGGGATTGGTTGCATAGGTTTTTTGTTTTTTTAGGAATTTTTTGTTTGAAATGATTAGTATGTAGCTATCTGCAATTAGCTGTGCTGGCCGACACTCGGCATTGGCTTTAAGCAAAAGATTAAAAATTGTATAACACCGATTATTTTTTCAGGTACTTAAATTGTAAAGCAATTCTCCGAATAGCAAGAATTAGTTATGTTTTGATTACTAGTGCGAATGATGGATTGAAATTGAATTTTTAGCCTCATAGAGGCGTAATTTTGGTAAAAAGATAATGCCTATAACATTCCAAAGC
Source organism: Cytophagaceae bacterium (assembly GCA_043777715.1). GTDB lineage: Bacteria > Bacteroidota > Bacteroidia > Cytophagales > Spirosomataceae > JAYWHL01. Next base: position 2,162 of record JAYWHL010000225.1, read on the forward strand.
CCCTTCGGGGCGGTATTTTGATTGCAAATGTCTCCCCGACGAGGCTTTGGGGGTGCATATTTGATATTTTTCTACCAAAATAACAGCCTTCGGCCTTTTTAATCTATTCGTATTACTCGACAAAATCGTATGTACTGAAAACAAAATATTGAAATTTACTTTTGATAATTGCTTTCGCATAGGTGTTTGGTGAGCCACCAACCACATGAAAAGCAATTCAAAAACTGCCATTTACACAAATTTACTTGTATCGTTCTTTCAGCAACTTCATCATATAAACATTAATGTCCCATTGGCTGGCAACGGGCATTTGGGTATAGGGCAATGTTGGTAAATATCCTGATGGGCCAAATTCGGGCGTTATGGTTGCGAAAGCATCGCCTGCTTTTCGTTTTCTTTCAATTATTTTATCCCACCAAGCCAAATGGGCATCTACTACATATTTCCATTCTGGGGCCCTGGGGTCGTTTACTTGCGGGCCTTCTTGGTGGCCAACTCGTGCATGGATATGTTCGGTTTTGGCTAGGGCGGCTTCCACAAACTCGGCTTGGTCTTCCAGTAGCGATTCGCTTACATTGCACCAATGCGAAATATCAAGCGTTAGCCTCAATTCTGGAATTTTTTCGAGGTATTCCTTGGTTGCAAAAGCAGCAAAGTTCATCTTATTTCGGTGTGTTTCGTGATAGATAGGCACGCCAGTTTCTTTACTTATTTTACTGGCCATTAATATCAAGGCACGGTTTTGTTCCAAACTAAAATAATCTTTACCCGTTTGGGCATCTATCAATAGGGGTTTTATGGCGGCCATGCTTCTCATATATTTTTCAAAACTCTTGAGGTTTTCGATAGGGTCTTTTTCAAAAGACTGATAGTATTGGCCAATGAGTTCTAGGCCGTTTTTATCGAGAATGGCTTTGATGGCGGCCTGTTCTTTCAAATCTAGCGGTAGGGGTGTTTCCACGCCATCATAACCTGCATCTTTGACTTTTTTGGCAAAATCGTTCCAAGTCATATCTTCCGAACCCCATCGTGGGCAATAAAATTTTACACTAAATTTAGGATTTGTTTGAGCCATTACCATTTGGGAAAAGATGAGTAACAAGGTTAGAAAGTGATGTTTTTTCATTGGATATTTGATTTTTGTGTAATTTATAAATTTTCAGGTAGTCGCACAGACCATATTTCTACATCTATTCCACACCCACCACATCAATTTCGTCCATCAATCGGGCGGTTTCGGTTAATGCCACGATTATTTTTTGGTAATGCAGGGTATCTTCAAAACTCAAAACCCTGTTTTTGCGGTCTTTAACCAAGATTTGACAACTTTTCAAAAGTTGTCAAATCTCTGGGATTCTGCATGGTACAAAATACGTTTTGGTCTGGCAAAATGTGTAATGGAGGAAAAAGCTAGAAATATAATTTTTCGACAAAACCTACATTGCCCAAA
>JAYWHL010000226.1:0-3608 GCA_043777715.1 Cytophagaceae bacterium
GCTTCTATTTTCGATAAATCAAGAATATCGTTCAAAATATTAAGCAGCGTTTCGGAGCTTTTTTTGATGGTTTGCACGTACTTATTTTGCTCAATATTAAGCGGGGTGTCGCTCAACATATCCACCATGCCAATAACGCCATTCATGGGCGTTCTGATTTCGTGGCTCATATTGGCCAAAAACCGCTCTTTTACCTTCAACGAATGTTCGGCTTCTTCTTTGGCTTTGATGGTTTCTTCCGAAAATTTCTTCAAATTAGAAATATCCCTTGCTATACCCGACACCTCTTCGATATTACCATCATTGAGCAAAATTGGATTCAGAAAAATCTCATACCAAAGTTCTTCGTTTTTATTACTACTCTCAAACTGAATTTCAAAATGCTGGGTTTCGCCTTTCAAGGCCAATTTGTAGTGGTTTTCTAGTATTTTTCTATTTTCGGGATTTACCATTCGCCAAGCTAGTTTTTCGGGACTAAAGTTAATTTGGGGCGAAACTTTTAGTAAATCTTGGATAAAATCATGATAATTTTGATTGAACGATGTAAGCAAAAGGCGTTTGTTTACCGACCACATCAGGTGCGAACTACTCTCGAAAATGGCTTGTAATCTGGCCCGTTGTTTATTCAAAAATTCCTCACTTTGCTTGCGTTCGATGGCCAATGCCACTTGCCCCGAAATAAATTCAAGCAATTGTAAATCCCTGATGTCATATTTGTTGGTACGTTCGTAAGATTTCACGCCGATAATACCCGTGAGGCGGTCGCCAATGCGTAGCGGCGCACAAAGCATACATTTGGGTACTTGTCCATAAAGATAAATTTTTCGGGAATCGGCCAAGGCATGAATATCCGTATCGGTCAAAAACAAGGGCTGATTGGCCATAATGGCATATTCGGTGAGCCCATTACCCAATTTTCGTTTCGTAAAACGTACTTGGCTTTCAAAGGCTTCGTCCACGTAATACGGGAAATGCAGATAACTGGCATCATAGAGAGCGATAAAGAAATTTTTAACATCAATTACTTTGCCCAATTCTTCGTGGATATTATAATAGAGGGCGTCAAGATTTTTACTTTCCGATGCCGAGGTGGCGATGCTGTAATATAATTGTTGGGCTTTTTCGGCACGTACTTTGGCGGTGGCATCGTGCAAAATACAACGAAAAGCCACAGGTTTACCGTTTTCTATTCTGCAATTGATACTCCCCGACAGATAAATTCTTCGGCCATTTTTTTTTCTAAAAACCGTTTCTACATCAGCAATCCGCTCGCCATTTTCAATCTTTTGGAGAATTGCTAAGGTTTTTTCAAGAAATTCTGGGTGAATCAAATCCCTGATGTTTAGGTTAGAGAGGTCTTCGTCGGTATAGCCCAAAACTTCTTTCCAAGTGGCATTAACAAACAAGATTTTGCCCCGCATACTCAAAATCTGAATTAAATCGGAGGTATTGGCCACAAGGTCGTCTAGTTGTTCGTTTCTACGAGCCAAAATCAAATCTGTTTTTCGTTTTTCAGTAACATCTTCGCCAACCAGCGTAATGGCCTGAATCATGTCGTTTTCGGTATTATTGATGACTGAATTTAGGGCTAAATACACCACCGAACCACTTTTGGATAAAATCGTCCGCTCGCTGTTTTCAAAGATTCCACCTTTTTCGAGTGCCAACTGAAAAGCCTCCCATCGAGCTTGTTGCTCGTATTTGGGAACAAGAAATTCAAAGAAATTTTTACCTAAAATTTCATGCTTTTGCCAACCCAAAACCTTAAAAGTAAATGAGTTACAATAAGAAATAATACCGTTTCGTTCTACCGTCATTCCTACCAAATTGAGATGGTCTAGGGTTTGGTTCGATGCACCATTACCCACCATTCCACCCGTTTGGTTGTCGATGTGGTTGCTGTCTGAAACTTCGAGTTCTTTAGACAAACGTTTGATTTCGGATAAAATCTCTTCTCGTGTTTTTGCTGACCAACGCATAATAAATTGATGAAAAATGGATTGTGGGATAATGAATCTTACCTACCAAATAAAAACGATATGCACACAAAAATACGGTGTAAAGCTAGGCATTTTTAAAAATCGAACTTATTTCTGAGATTATCTTTTGGAGTTTGTAGTTTTGATTTAAAATATCAATATTGCAAGAAAAAATACAATGAGAAGCCGTTTAAACTTATTTCTTTTGCCCCAAAAGAGTTGTTTTCAGCCCATACTTTAGATTTTTTATCGTCCGTAGCGATGCTACGCACTCAAAAAAATCTGCGTATGGACAAAAAACAACCTCATTTTGACCTAAAACCAAAAGTTTAAACAGCTTCAATGATTTAATCCCCTAATTCAAATTTATGGAAACCATCACCCGAAAAGATTTTATTGCATATAGTTTGGCGGCAGCCCTTTCTCCTTTGATTGTAGAGGCACAAGCCGCAACCAAAAAGGTAAAAATTGGCCTTATTGGCTGTGGCAGTGTGTCTAATATGTATTTGCCCCACTTATCCAAAAGCCCCTTTGTGGAATTGGTAAGTACCTGCGACATTCGCCCAGAACGAGCCAAAGCCCAAGCCCAAAAATATAATATCGGCAATCATTACGACCATATCGATAAACTTCTCGCAGGCGTACCCTTCGATTTGCTCGTAAACCTAACCAATATGCAAGAACACGGCCGCCTAAACAAACTTGCCCTCAATGCTGGCAAACACGTATGGTCGGAAAAACCAATGGCCAATACCTACCGAGAAGGCCGTGCCTTGCTAGACCTCGCCAATAGCAAAAACCTACGTATATGGGGTGCCCCAGCCGTGGTACAAAGCCCCCAGTTTGCGTTTATGGCCAAGGGAATCAAAGATGGAAAAATAGGGAAAGTCTCCGCCGCCCACGCACATTATGGGCATTTGGGTCCCACATGGTCTGCGTTTTTTTATGAACAAGGCGGTGGCAGTTTGCCTGATTTGGGCGTATATAATTTGGCAACCCTCACGGGGCTTTTAGGGCCTGTAAAAGCCGTGATGGCCATGACCAGTATCGTAACGCCTACCCGCAACACCGACGACAAAGGCAATATAAAAGTAGTAGCTGAAGACAACGCCATGGTGATTATGGACCACGGACAGGGGGTGTTGTCGCACGTGCAGTGTGGATTTAATTATTTTGACCCTTATGGCCACGAGGGCAAAGGACAAGAAAAACCAACCATTACGATATATGGCACAAAGGGCAACATGAACCTCGTGGGTTATGACTGGAAGCCCTTTGGCGTGGATATGGCCACTACCGAAAACGAAAACAACACCAGGTATGCCACCGACCAAGGCGATTATGTTTGGGAAATGGGGGCGAGCGTAATTGCCGAATTTTTGGCCACAGGCAAACAACCCCTCATCGCCGCCGAACACGCCCTTCATGTACTGGAAATTATTGAAGCCGCCCGTGCCTCCAGCGATACAGGCAAACGCATTGCCCTAACCTCTACTTTTAAATGGCCTGTTGTGTAATAAGCTCATAAAGTAATATTCTAAAAATATAACTATCTGATATTCAAATACTTAAATTCTATCATTCACTCAAAATTCATCATTCCAAACTTATGTTACCTAAAAATCTTAT
>JAYWHL010000227.1:0-3601 GCA_043777715.1 Cytophagaceae bacterium
GCAACAGTAATCGTTATCGATGTCCCCTTAGCCCCAGCAGGGTATTTAATGTGGTGTTCCATACCGCTACTACAAAAGCATATCCCGTTTATTAAATCGTAAGAATTGGTAGCAGTTATCGTCTCTAAGTTTTTATCTGATTCAAAAAACACGATTCTAAAATAATCATCGCCTTGGTCGGGCATACATTTAACGTCAATGTCTTGAAAAGCGGCCATGTTCCATTTTACCCATGCAACAGGTAGGATATTGGGCAAAAACGAAAACGATGTCAAACCACACAAAACCTGCCCCTCCCCTATTTCATTATTGATGGTAATTTTTGCGTACGAATTGTCCACGTATTCTACTTGGCAATCGATTTGCTTGGCTAGGTCGTCCACAAAAGTTAATGATGGGATACTGGAAATTTCTAAGGTAGTTAAATTCATAAAATTGTCTATTAAGTACTAAAATGTTGTATGTTATTCTTAAAAGTCAAAACTAAAATAAAAAATAACAAAAGTCAATTTTTAACCCGATTAGGCTATCAAAAAATCATATTGGTATAAAACACAAAAACCCGAGGAGTCCCCGAGTTCTGTGTGTAATACCCAATTTATTGAACTATCATTTCCTAGTTAATTACTAGGCTTATTTATCAGTTTTCTGAAAAATCATTGTTTTTTTTGTATCACAAACGGAACACACTTAGGTTCTGGACAGTTACAAACGGTTTTGAATAACGTTACCGTTTTGTCGGAATAACAACCTCCTTGATTCCAAACTCGAATGGTGTAAGTAATGGCATTAGTACTAGGATTTGATAAATTATTAACCAAAATACCATTCGCAGGAATCAGCGTTGCCGAAGTTGCAGTTTTGCTACCCGTATAAGTATTCCCCGTTGTATAATCGTAGGTGTTTCCCTGTACGAAGTTGGTCAAGATTAGCCTTCCATCGTTGTTTGCGGTGGCGTCGTTACACGTAGCCGACACCGCACTGGCTACAAAGGCAGGGCTTTCCAATTTTGTGATAATGGCCGTATCTCTACATACTGGACTCACAATCAAAAACTTATAGTTTCCTGGCAAGTCCATACCCGCCACTTGGCCTGTTTGGGTAATGGTTGCGGCACTAGGGTTATTGCTAAAAGCCGACCATGTTTGTCCGCTGTTTGCGGCAGGTAGCTTACTGGTGTTTTCGCAGGTAGAAAAATCTGGTACTTCAAGGAGGGCTTTCTTTACCAAAACGGTATCTCGGCAAGTTATTCCATCTTGTGTTCCCGTCATTATAAAACGATACGTTCCTCTTTTTGATAATCCAGTAATTGCCCCGTTAGCAGAAATCGTAGCCGTTACAGGCCCTGCCAAAAACGCCCAAGACTGTGCAGCATTGCTTGGCAATAGCTGTGCTGTGGTTTCGGGGTAACACAATTGTTTGTCGGGTCCACCATCAAGAGGGCAACCCAAGGCCAAAGGTGTTTCTTTATGATAACCAGCATCAATAGTACGGTTGTTGCGGGTAATGCCGTTGGTTTTTACATCTATTACAATCAGTGGTGTAAAGCCTGTAATTACATTCGGGTCGCTGTCTTTTTCGGTCGATGTTCCTTTTAGTGGGTCCGAAAGTTTATTACAGTCGGCAGGCAAGCCTAAGGTCTGGAATTTTACTTTGTAATTACCACTTTCAAGACTATCAAACAAATACGCACCTTGGGCGTTGGTTCTTCGTATGGCAAAAGGTAGGGCATCAGGCACACCGTTGGCATTGGTTTTGTAAAGTTCTACGATGATGTTTTCGATACCTTTTTCGAGTAGGTCTTGAATACCGTCGTTGTTGGCATCTTTCCATACATAGTCGCCTATGCTACCTAGTTTCGGTTTCAAACCAAGGTCTAAGTCAGTACGATTTGGCGAAAGTATCGTCAGATTCACAGGCTGAGTTTCGCCAGTTAATACGTTGGCATCAGAATCTATATTACCGTTTGTGCCTTTGGCTTGTGTAACGGGTTCGCATTCGGCAGGAACAGTGGTCAGGTCAAATTTCACGATATACTGTTTGTTCAAAGTTAAATTACTGAACAAATAAGCACCATTAGCATTGGTTACGGTTTGGGCAATGGCAGGGCCAGAGAAAACCCCATTTATAGATTCAAAAAGTGAAACTTTGATGTTTGGAACGCCTTTTTCGGTAATATCTTGCGTAGCATTGAAATTACTATCTTTCCATACATAATCTCCGATAGAGCCTTTTGGTGTATATAAACCTAGGTCGATGCTTGGATTATCTCTGTTGATTCCTGTTTTGGTTACATCAATCACAATTACTGGACTGAGCCCTGTGTTTTCGTCAGCATCAGAATCAAGCAAGTCGTTATTGCCTTGGTTTGGTTTTATTGGCAAACAACCATCGGCAAGGGTATTGTAATCAAATTTTACTTGATAGTTCCCACTTGGCAAATTAATAAAGGCATAATATCCAGTAGCATTTGTTTTGGTTGTTGCGAGGAGTTTCAAACCTAGCTGATTATCAACCTGATACAATGCCACACCAATATCTTTAACACCCAATTCGCCAGTATCTTGCAAGCCATTGTTGTTGTCGTCTTTCCAAACAAAATCTCCGATACTTCCTAGTTTGCTAACCAAACCGAGGTCAATAGTCAAATCGCTTGTGTTTTGTGGCGTTAGGGTTATCACACCCGACTCGCCCGTGGTTACGTTGGCATCGCTATCTTTGGTACGGTCGTTGCCTTGTAGCGGGGTTATTGGGTCGCAGTCGGCTGGAACGCTCGTTAAGTCAAATTTCACAATGTATTTTTTGGCAATATCTAAGCCCGTAAATAAATAGCCACCGTTGGCATTGGTTAAAGTTTGGGCAATTGGACTACCGCTAATCGCACCATTTACGGCCACATACAAAGCTACTTTGATGTCTTTCACGCCCAGTTCGCCAATATTTTGAGTGCCGCTTCTGTCGGTATCTTTCCAAACGTAATCGCCGATGCTTCCTAGTTTGCTAACCAAACCGAGGTCTATCGTTAAATCGTTTAGGCTTTGTGGCGTTAAGGTTATCACACCCGACTCGCCCGTGGTTACGTTGGCATCGCTATCTTTGGTACGGTCGTTGCCTTGTAACGGTGCTATTGGGTCGCAATCGACTGGAACGCTCGTTAAGTCAAATTTCACAATGTATTTTTTGGCAATATCTAAGCCCGTAAACAAATAACCTCCGTTGGCATTGGTTAAGGTTTGGGCAATTGGACTACCGCTAATCGCACCATTCACAGCTACATATAAAGCTACTTTGATGTCTTTCACGCCCAGTTCGCCAATATTTTGAGTGCCGCTTCTGTCTGTATCTTTCCAAACGTAATCCCCGATTGTACCCAATTTACTTTTCAAGCCCAAATCAATATCCAAATTATCTGGTTTTTGAGGCGTAAGCACAATCGTTAATGTTTGGCCAGTATTTGGGTCTGCATCACTATCTTTAGTTGGGTCGTTGCCTTGTTTTGCAATAATTGCATCACAGTCGGCAGGAATCGTAGAGAGGTCAAACTTCACGATATACTCTTTGGCCAAAGAAAGGTCTTTGAATAAATAATATCCTTGGGCAG
>JAYWHL010000228.1:0-3599 GCA_043777715.1 Cytophagaceae bacterium
AACGAAGACGGCTCAAGAAGTGCCATGATGGTTGGCGTTTTGGCCGATGGAAACGACATCGTTACACCAAAGATGGGCAAAGATGGCGATGGTTCTCAAATTATAGAATCAGATATTCCTTGTCCTACACACTGTCCTCCAAATGCCTCATTGTAATAAAAGCTAAGGCATGGATTTTCAGCAAATTATAAATCAATTCCTAAAAACATTTGCAAAATACCCCTTCGATATTTTCGCTTCTGGCCTGTCGATAGCGGTTTTTGTATCTTATATTGTCAATAAAAAATCAATAGACAGGGTTTCCTTGTCTATTGGCTTTTATGCCGTGTCCATGCTGATTTTTGAGGCTTGGAATACTAGTTTGGCCATGATGAAGACTAATAACTTTCATACCTATTCTATTTTTTTTGTGATAGAGGGAATCCTACTAATTCGGTTTTATAGAGATTATTTTCTCCAAAATTCAACCAAAAAAAGTATCGTTTTGATAGACATTACCCTCCTATTTTTTATAATTTTCGGGATTATAGACTCCCTTTTTATTCAAAAAGACACCATAAACTCTTATGTTGCCATGGCTTCTGGGTTTATACTTACTTTCTTGGCAATCAGCTATTTATTGAATTTATTTGATAAAATGAGTGAGTTAAATTTACTCAAATCCCCACAGTTTATTATCAATACTGGTATCTTATTGTATTTTTCAGGCACGTTTATTGCTTTTACCTTTATGACCTATTTTTTATTTGGGGTGGACAAGGCTTTTTTTGATCCCTGGCATATCATTACGGCACTCTTAATTATTTTTAGACTGACCCTCTGTTGGGGCATTTGGGTATCTCGCACTTATGACCACTGAAATTCAATATTATATCATCATAGGCACGATTGGAATGTCTGTCATGGCCATTTTTATGGTGATGTTTATAGTGATATATCAAAAAAAGCAACTCCGCCAAAAAATGATGCTCAAAGATTTAGAAGATGTTTACCAAAAAGAGTTGCTAAAGGCTAGTTTAAGAGGCCAAGAAGCCGAACGCCGCCGCCTAGCCGATGGCCTACACGACGACATAGGGACACTGCTTTCGGCCACGAGGCTGAACCTCGCCCAAGCCATGCGACAAATAGACAAAGCCAGTAGCCAACACCAATTAATGACCCAAAGCAAAGACCTTCTCGACGAAGCCATCGAAAACGTACGAAGTCTTACCCGAGAATTAAAACCCTCGACCCTTGATAATTTTGGCTTGGTGGCCGCCCTTGACGAACTTTCCCAAAAAATGGACTCGCCCGAACTAGCCATAAGTTTTAGCTTTAATGGCGATAGTCTTAGGTATGAACGCAATACCGAAATTTCTGTTTTTAGAATTGCTAAAGAGCTGATTCATAACGCCATAAAACACGCCCAAGCCACAAGAATAGAAACTATTTTGACTACCCAAGCAAATCGCCTTTTACTCATTGTTCGAGATAATGGCCTAGGGTTTGATTATGAATATAGTAAAAAAGTAGAAGAAGGGGGCTTTGGACTAAAAAATATCGAAAGCCGCTTGAACTCTATGAACGCCAAGATTATCTTTGATGTAGCCAAAGGCCGAGGTTCGGAAGTGCTGATGGAAGTATCGCTTTGATAATAAAGCTGTTTAAACCTATTTCGATGACAGACAATAAATTTACAGATATTTATGAGGTAGTAAAACTTGTGCCTTTTGGCCGAGTAACTAACTATGGCAGCATAGCGGCCTATTTGGGCATGAAAGGCGGTGCCAGAATGGTGGGCTGGGCCATGAACGCCTGCCACGACCTAACCGACGTACCTGCCCACAGGGTTGTAAATTCGGTAGGGTTACTGACGGGGAAAATGTTTTTTGGCGGAAACAAAATGCAAGAACTCCTTGAAAACGAAGGCATTAGCATCAAAAATGATAAAGTCCAAAATTTCAAAACCGTATATTGGAATCCTAGCGAGGAATTGATGTGAAGCATTTTTTATTAACCTAATGATTTCTAGTATTTTAAAATTATATTTGAATTTCCAAAAATTAAATTCCGCCTTCTCTTATACCAAATGCAACTTTATGAAATTTTCATGTTTATCCCCCCGCACTTATGAAAAAAATAATGTTGATTTGTATGTACTTTTTGATGGTCAGTAGCCATCTATTTGCAGTTTCGCCCAATCTTATCATTTACGAAGTTTATGGTGGTGGTGGCAATGCCTCGGCTCCATACCAAAACGATTATATTGTGTTGTATAATACGGCCTCAACGAGTGTTAATACGAGTGGTTGGTCGGTGCAGTATGCTGCTGCCACTGGTACTTCATGGACGGTACTAGCCCTAAACGGCATTATTCCTGCGGGTTCTAGTTATCTCATCAAACTTAGCAGTGGGGGAGCAGTAGGGACGGTTTTGCCAACGCCCAATCAAACTTTTGTACTAAACATCAACGCCCAAGATGGCAAAATAGCCATTAGGTCTAGCACAGTGGCTTTGTCGGGAGCAAACCCTGTTGATACTGACATTGTTGATAAATTGGGCTATGGTGGCTCGGCCACTGGTTTTGAAACTGCATACGCCACTGGTCCAAGTGATAATACAAAGTCTGTAAAAAGAATTAATTTTACTGATACTGACCATAATTTTAATGATTTCTCAAGGGTAAGCCCATCGCCAATTACCAATACACCGCTGCCTGTTGCCTATTCTTATTTTAGAGGAATTTTAGACGAAAACCAACGGGTTATTCTAACTTGGGCAACCGCCTTGGAAAGCAATAATCAGTATTTTGAAATCGAAAAAAGTACAGATGCTGCAAATTATGTTTCTCTAGGAAAATTAGTAGCCCATAACAAAATCAGCAGCTATACTTTCAAAGACGAAATTCCAATCACAAAAGCTACTTATTTTAGAATAAAACAAATTGACTTTGACGATGCTTTTAGTTATTCTCGGCCTATTGCCTTATTGCCACAAACGCAAAATGACAATTTTGACATAAAGCTCTGGCCAAACCCAAGTACCCAAACAATCAATATACAACTACCTGAAAATCAAAATATTATAAATTATTCTATTCTTAAATTATCGGGCAGTACGGTAGCCGATTATCAAGTTTTTAAGCAAAACATAGACATTCAGTCTTTACAAAAAGGCATTTACATTTTGGTACTAAAAAACCAAAGTGGACAAACTTTAAGTCGTAAATTTGTAAAGGAATGAATAGATTTAAAGAGATAAAAACCCATTAATTACTAAAAAAATGAGACAAAAATTTTCGGAGTCATACCCCTACCTTGCATATTATATTGAGGCATGGGGTACAATGGAAACCACTGACGGCGAGTGGAATAATAGCCGATTGACTTTATTAGACGAAGGCGGAATAGTGTATGAAGACAAAGGATCTGATTCGCACGATGAGGCTTTGGACAAAGCCGAAGCATTTTTACGCAATGAATATGCCTCGGAATACTTCGACCAAGCGTCTATCGATGACCTAGAGGAAGATTACGAAGAATTTGGCCTAGATAAAGAAAGCTAAATCCTATTATTGTTAATTTGACTGTGGTATAGTTTTTGATGGAGTTTTTCCTCGG
>JAYWHL010000229.1:0-10044 GCA_043777715.1 Cytophagaceae bacterium
GGTTCTTTTATCTTCCAATAGCTACTCTTTTCAGAATGGCGTCTATTACTTGGGTAGAGGTGTAACCATCGGCTTCGGCTTCATAGTTGAGCATAACCCTGTGATTTAGCACATCTTGGGCTACTTCTTTGATGTCTTCGGGCAGCACAAAATCTCGGTTATCAAAATAAGCCAACACTTTGGCGGCAAGATTTAGGTTAATACTAGCCCTTGGCGATGCCCCAAACTGTACGTAACGGTCTTCGTCTTTGAGGCCATATTCTGCTGGGCGGCGGGTGGCAAAAACTAATTCGATGATGTATTTTTCGAGGGTTTCAGAAATCGTAATTTTGTTTATTTCCTGACGAATTTCATTTATATCTTCTTTGGTAAGTACCTGTTTTACGGTCGAATCAAAATTCATGTTAGACATTCTTCGCATCACTTCAAGCTCTTGGTCTTTGTTGAGATGATTCACAAAAACCTTCATCATAAATCTATCTACTTGAGCCTCGGGCAGCGGATATGTGCCTTCTTGTTCTACGGGATTTTGGGTAGCCAACACCAAAAACGGCCTATCTAGCTTGTAGGTATGGTCGGAGATGGTTACTTGTTTTTCTTGCATGGCTTCCAACAAGGCCGACTGCACCTTTGCGGGAGCTCTGTTTATTTCATCAGCTAGGATAAGATTTGCAAAAATAGGCCCTTTTTTTACCTCAAAATCATTGATTTTTCTATTAAAAATAACCGTTCCCACCAAGTCGGCTGGCAGGAGGTCGGGCGTGAACTGTACTCGATGAAAATCAAGGTCTAGCACCTGTGCCAAGGTGTTGATGGTAAGAGTTTTGGCAAGCCCAGGCACACCCTCTAGGAGAATATGCCCCCCCGTAAAAAGTCCAATCAGTAGCCTTTCTACCAGTTTTTCTTGGCCTACTATCACTTTGCTCATTTCTGAGAACACTTGCTTTATTTTTTGTTGAGAAGCCATAAGAAATGATGAATTGTTAATGATGAATGATTGATTTTTAAGAAATCCTTGTCTACAAAGCCAACATTTTAATGGCCGTAATGGCGGCTTCATCGCCTTTGTTGCCATGTTGGCCACCTGCCCTGTCTATGGCTTGTTGTTGGTTGTCGGGTGTGAGTACGCCAAAAATAACGGGTTTGTCGTATTTGAGCGAAACTTGCGTGATGCCATGGGCAACTGCTTGGCAAATAAAATCGAAGTGGCGGGTTTCGCCCTGTACAACACAACCCAAGCAAATCACAGCATCTATTTCATCGTTTTGGGCAGCTTTTTGGGCCCCAAGGCTTAGTTCAAAACTGCCTGGCACGTTGGTTCTAAAAATATTTTCTGGACTTGCTCCATGTTTTATTAAGGTATTGTGAGCCCCTTGGTAAAGGGCTTCGGTAATGTCGGTGTTCCATTCGGCTACGACGATGGCAAAATAAATATCGTTGATACTTGGCAATGCTTGGGTAGAAAACTCGCTTAGGTTTTTGTGCTGGCTAGACATTTGTGAAAATTTGAATGATTGAAGCTACTTGAAATGATTGTTTTGACCCTAAACCCAACTATTTGAATAGTCTTATGGAATAACATCTTGATTACAAAGATAACATTGAAGATAGATTTTACTAACGAAAAAGGAGAGACTCGGCTGGGTCTCTCCTTTTGGGATACTTCAACTTGGGTATTTTTAGTTAAATAGTTCGTCGAACGAGAGGCTTACGTAGTATATGCCACCGATTTGAGGATTTCCAATAGAGGTAATATAGTATTTGTTGAAAAGGTTTGAAGCACCAATTTTCATGATTGATTTCATACTCTTTAATTTTTTAGAAACTTGGGCATCTACTGTTGCAAACGAAGGCACAATCGTAGCATTAACGTTTGGTGTACTTACAAAACTGGTTTGCCATACAAAAGCATCTTGCATACGCCACGTTACATTAAAACCAAGGCTATTGCCTGTTGGGCGTTTGTTAAAAGCTAAGTTATAACGATAGTTTGGTGTGTTAAAAAAACTTCGGCCACCTTCAGCGGCGATATTTGGGTCAAATTCTTTGAGGTTGTTATACGACACATTACCCGAAATATTATAGCCCTTAGTCAAGCTATAATCCAAGCCCAAAGCCCAACCCGTTGAAATGGTTTTGCCATCAGAACTCCCAGGAAACTGATATATTTGTCGGGTTTGGCCGCTTAATAACCCCGCAGGTATTAAATTAACATTGGCATAAGCAGGGCCAGCCAAACCTGCAATTTGAGCAGCCTGGGCATTAAGCCCAGCCTTGGCCGATTCGTTTACTTGTGCAACCGTTACGCCCGACGAGAAATTGGTATATTCGTTATAATACCAGTAGGCATCAACAAATAATCTTTTGTTAATCATTGATTTATACCCAATTTCAAACGATTTCACTTTTTCTGGATTCCATTTGCGTTGCACGTAAGGCTTTAAAATATTGGCTTTGTTAGCACCGTCCACAGCCAAGGCTTGTACCACGTTGGCGGCATTGTCGGCAATGGCTTTTGGGGCATTGGCGGCTACGGCTTTGTCTATCTCGCTTGGCAATACCTTGGCTATCTCAAGCGGTAGGGCTGTGGCCACACCTGCATCTATGGCCGCTTGAATAGCCGCTGGAGTGTTTGGCACTTGTCCTGCTTTTACGGCAAGTTCAACCTGTGCTGCAACCCCTGCCGTAACCAGTGGCCTTAGGGTGTTGGTTACGCCCGTTGTTACTTGTGGCGTTACCAAGTTTCTAACATAGGCGGTTATCAACGATACGGCCGTAGTTTGGGTGGCGGGCAAATTGGCAATACGCAAAACCTCTGTGCCATAAGCTGTTAGATTAGCGAGAGTATAGATTGGATTACCTGTGAAGTTATAGGTTTGGGCAAATTCTGGCAAACCACCAACCAAACGTGCCTGTGGTACTTTTAGGTCGATGTATTGGTCTTGGGTGGTGGGAATACGGAAAGCCGATTGGTAAGACACACGGAAGTTATGGTCTTTGGCAACGGTAAATACCCCCGAAACACGGGGCGTCCATTGGCCATCGAAATAAGGGTTTTTGTCGTAACGAATAGAGGCCGTTAATTTAAAAATATCCCCAAATTGCTTTGCTCCTTGGAGATAAGTACCCCATTCATCGATATTGATTTTACGACCGTCTTTATCAGCAAAAATAGAACCGTCTGATTTTAGTTCATATCTACGGAAATGGCCTCCCACCAAAAATTCAGCAAATTTTATCTGATTTTTGAAGTTATACATTCCTTCCATTTGATAAAGATTGGTTTTATCTACAAATTTAGAGCCGTTTGGAATGGCCGTGGCTGTGGCTTTGTCTTTAATGGTATTAAATTCAGACGACCCTGGCACTGGACGGCTTTTGTCAGCAAAGGCACGTGCGGCAATATGAGCGGCGGCATCGGCCAAACCTCCCGAACGGCCTTGCACATAAGCCCCTACATACGTAGGAAACCAAATGCCACTACCTCCGCCCCAGCCTTCGTTTATCAACTGGCCAGTAGTGCCATTAGCATAAGAATCCCCCGAACGCTCTTGGGTGGTATAGGCCCTTACATAAAAATTATCGCCTTTAATTTCGGCTTTATATTGCCCGATGTTAAAGTTTTTGATAGAATAACGGTCTGCCCCTGTGTAAACGGTTGTGCCAAAACCAAGGTTACCTTGCAAAACGGCCTCTATTTTATCAGTAATACGATAATGCAAGCTAAGGTTTGTTCTTAACGATTTAGTAGTATAATCGGCCAGTTCAGATTCTTTGTAGCCCGTGCGGCTCACGTTGATGTTAGGCACAAGCCCTACGGCTGCGGCTGGCAATACGCCCGCCCTAACCATTGAGTTGGCCACGTCTCGGATATTGGTAGAGGTTTCGTCTCCAAAAAGATTCACTCCATTATAGTTAGGGTCGGTATCTCTGGTAGAGTTTGGGTCGAGGTTGGCGTTGGTATTGCGGGCATCACCTGCTGCCCAGTCGTTGGCATTGAGATAAGCAAAGTTTACTTTTACGGCAAAGCGGTCGTTCCAAGATTTTGCCCATCTGATAGCAAAATCGCTGTATGGACTTGCTTTTACGCCATTGGGGTCGTCGAGGTGCATAGCTCCTACTTTATATTGTGCCGAAAGCCCTTTGTATAAGAATGGACTTTTGGAGTTCATCAACAAAATACCGTTAATGGCATTGGGGCCGTAAAGTGCCGATGATGCCCCTGGCAATAGTTCTACACTTTCTACGTCTAGTTCTGAAATACCAGCCACGTTACCCACCGAGAAGTTTAGGCCAGGTGCTTGCGAGTCCATACCGTCTATCAATTGTACCATTCTAACGTTTCCGTTTGAGTTAAAACCACGGGTATTGATAGAGCGGAAGGTTAAACTTTGTTGGCTAGATTCTACGCCTTTCATGTTTACGAGGGCGTCATAAAACGTGGGTGCGGCAGATTGTTGAATGGTTCTGATGTCCATTTTTTCGATAGATGTACTCGACTTCAAAACGGTTTCTTCTACCCTAGACCCTGCAATCACAACCTCTTGGCCCATAATGGCCTGTTCTTTTAGGCTTATCTTGATGTTGCTTTCGTTGCCTTTGATGTCTTTAATAAAAGTTTCATAACCTACAAACGAAATGGCAAGCTGAAAGGGCGGCTTTACGGTGGTATTCAGCACAAAATTACCTTTGGCATCGGCCGTTGTGCCGCTCACTGTACCTTTAATGGCAATGTTTACGCCCGCCAGTACTTCGTTGGTAGTGGCATCGATTATTGTCCCTGTAATTTTGGTTTGTGCCATTGCTCCCATACCAAGGCACAAAAAGGCCATTAATAGGCCGATGGAGTGTTTTGTAAAAGATTTCATCATAGAGTGATTTAGAAAGTTTGATTATAAAATTCAGTTAATAGAGCAAATAAAGAATTAAATTAACAAAAAAAAGAGAGATTCTAGTCGAATCTCTCTTTTTTTATCAGTAAACCCCATCAGTTGAGGTCAAGTAAAATTTATTTGTTTAATAATTCATCAAACGAGATTGACAAATAATACATAGAACCCGTTGAGGCACTACCGTATGCTTGGAAATATGGATTTCCAAATAGGTTAGTACCGCCTAACTTTATGATAGATTTGATAGCGGGCATTTTCATACTCACTTGGGCATCTAGGTTGGTAATGGCTGGTACGGTATTGTTTGCAAAAAGTTCAATACCTGTACTAGTTGGTACCACAAAGCCACTTTCCCAAACAAAGCTATCTTGGTGTTTTAGGCTCACATTAAACCCTACTTTTTCGTTGCTACCTATTCTTTTTCCAAAATTGATATTAAAACGATTTTTTGGAGTATTAAATCCTGGATATTGTACCTCTGATGTAACCACAAAATCATTTAATTGGTTGCTGGCAAAGTTTCCTCCCAAGCTAAAGCCCTTTGGCAAAGCATAGTTGGCACTAACAGAAAAACCACTAACGGTAATGTCTGAACTACTATTGGCAGGTCTTGAATAGCCCGCACGTGCAGCACCGCTCAACAAACCAGACTCGGCAGGTAAACCTGGGGCAAGTGCGGCAGTTGGCACTACGATGGTTAAACCACCGATAAAGTCTTTGTAAACACTCTGATAATAAGAGGCATCAACAAATAATTTTTTGCCAATCAATACTTTATACCCAATTTCAAAAGCTCTAATTTTTTCAGGGATTAGTGCTTTTGGAGCATATTTTGGCAAACCAGCCGTTGCATAAGCAGCCGCAAGGTTTCCAACTATTGCAGTGGTGTTTGAAGTACCAAAATTCTTAACAAGTTGTCCATCAACCCCACCTTTAATGGTGGCTTGGATTTCTGGACTTGCCATTTGTTGAGTTACGCCTGCCGTTATCGTTGCCGCTGCCGTTGCCGCTGGTATCAAACCTGCCGCAACACCTTGATTTACTTTGTCGGTAACGCCAGCCGTAACTTGGGCCCTAACTGCCGCCACTACACCTGTTTGGATTTGAGTAGCAGCGTTTGTGAAATAAGCCGTAGCTGCCGCAACGTTATCAGCCGTAATGTATTTGGCAGGGTTTGTGGCAAAGGCAACCAATGTATTTCTGTCCACCCCAGTACTTAGCTTGTAGCGACTGTCAAATTCTGGCAAACCACCTATCAAAGTACCACTACCTGGCACAGCTAAGTCGATGTATTGGTTTTGGGTAGTTGGAATACGGAAACCTGTTTGATAAGACACTCTGATATTGCTTTGGCCGAATGTACCTACTGCTGATACACGTGGCGAAAACTGGCCATCAAAATTTTGGTTTTTATCGTATCTCATCGAGGCCGAGAGTTTTAGGAACTCACCGATTTTTTTACCTACTTGGGCATAAGCACCGTATTCTGTGATAGGAATACTCCCTGTTCTACCTTCTTTCAAATCAGAAAATAACGTTCCGTTAGATTTTAGATTATACTGACGATAGTTTGCACCAATCAAAAGCTCGGCAAATTTGATTTGGTTTTTGAAGTTATAATTACCCTCTATGTGATACAGATTGGTTTTGTCTTCAAAATTCCCTCCTCCCTTGTTGATAGACGTGGTACGAGTGGTGTTGAGGAGGTTAGTAAATGCTGCTGTGCCAGGCTTCGGCATTCCAGCATCGGCCTTGGCACGGCCACCCGAAGCATAGTCTGCAAACCAAACGTCATCGCTTTTGAAGGCACGAAGCATGGACTGTGCGGCCAAACCAACGGCATAAGACTCGCCCGAGTTTTCTTGAGTGGTGTAACCACGCAGCATAAAATTGTCGCCACGGAGTTCTAATTTGGCTTGGGCTAGTTCAAAATTAAGGAGGTTATATTGGCCTGTTCCTGTGTATGGCGTAGAACCTTTTCCGTAGTTTAATTGGGCAATGGCTTCTATTTTATCCGTTATGCGATAATGCAAAGCCCCGTTAAACTTAAAGCTACTCACTTTGTTATCAATCAAGTCTTGGCTTAAATATCCCGTGCGGCTAACGTTTACACCAGCCACAGTACGCTGAATTTCGTCTCCATAAGAGTTCACTCCGTCATAATCAGGGTTTACACCCGAGGCAACTCTGGTTGGGTCTAAAACACCCATAGCACGATTTTTATCGGCGTTTAGGTTGTCATAATTTGTTGATTGCCAGTCTTTTGCTTGCAACATTCCAAGGTTTATTTTAAAGGCAAATTTATTATTGATAGCCTTGGCGTATCTAATAGAATAGTCGCTGTAACCTGTTGAGGCGGTTACACGATTACTAGCCGACATCACGCCAACCTTCACATTGGCACTTAGTCCTTGATACAAAAACGGGCTTTTGCTATTCATCAACACCAAGCCATTCAAGGCATTGGGGCCATACAATGCCGAAGCTGCCCCTGGCAAAATCTCTACGCTTTCAACGTCCAACTCGGGCATACCCACGATATTATCAACAGGGAAGTTTAACCCCGGTGCCGAGTTGTCCATGCCGTCTATCATTTGTACGGTGCGGGGATTACCCGTTGAACCAAAACCCCGCATATTAATAGACTTAAACAAAAGCCCTTGGGTGGCCATATCTATGCCCTTCATGTTGGCCAAACCATCATAAAAAGAAACTGAAGGTGTTTCTCTGATATTACGCAAATCCATTTTTTCAATCGTTACTGGCGACTGAAGCACCGACTCCTCCATACGAGAAGCCGCCACCACTACCTCCTGGCCCAAAATGGCTTGTTCTTTCAAACTTATTTTAATGTTGGCTTCGTTGCCTTTTATTTCTCTGATAATGGTTTCGTAACCTACAAAAGAAATAGAAATAAAGAACGGGGCTTTTACTGATGTAGTAAGGCTAAAGTTTCCCTTCACATCGGTAGTAGTACCGCTTACCGTCCCTTTAATGGCAATATTAACCCCGCCGAGGGTTTCTTTAGTGTTGGCATCGGTAATATTTCCCGAAATTTTAGTTTGTGCCATAACGCCCACACTTAAAAAGAGCATCAATAGAAGTAAACTTCCAAGTTTTTTTGTAAAATTTTTCATCATAGTGATTAAGTAATTGGTAAAAGATTTTTTGTTGATAAAAACAGTTAGAATAGAATTATAAGTTTTTTTGTTGAATTTAATTATGACGCAATTTACATCATTTTTTTCCTATAATATCTATCTATCATCATATTATTACGTACTGACGTATAGCTATTACCCTTGTGCGATGAATCGTTTTCAAGAAAGAATTCAAAACAATTATAAAGTTCTTGGTGTTATGGGTGCGTTGTAGTCAAGTATAAAGCGTTAGTAATTTCTTTTGTAAAGCCCTTGCTATTACCGATTAAAGCTACTAAATTTCGATTTATTCACTATTTTATTTTAGCATAATTAGTTCAAACCGCTACGATAAATCCCATTACAACAAAAACATTTTTTTTGATTATTAGCCATTATTTGCCATAACCATTTAACGAAATAACATTTCAAAAGACAAGATGAGCAATTATTCTATTAAAGATTTGGAGCAGTTGTCGGGCATAAAAGCCCATACCCTAAGAATTTGGGAACAACGATACAATATTATTTCGCCATCACGCACCGATACCAATATCCGCACCTACGCCGATACCGACCTTAAATTGGTATTGAATATTGCCTTGTTAAAAGACCATGGTTATAAAATTTCGGAAATAGCTAAGTTTAGTCAAGACGAAATGCACCAAGAGGTTATCAAAATCTCGGAGCAGAAAATGAACTACCCCGACCAAATACACTCGCTCACGATTGCGATGTTGGATTTGGACGAAGACCGTTTTGAAAAAATAATCAATACCAATATCCTCCAGTTTGGTTTTGAGAACATGATGATACACATTATTTACCCTTTCCTTAGCCGTATTGGTACGCTTTGGATTACGGGGTCCATTGGTCCAGCCCAAGAGCATTTTATGTCTAATCTTATCAGACAAAAAGTGATTGTGGCCATCGATGGGCAGGTGGTTAAACAAAAACCCACTCAAAAGAAGTACGTATTGTATTTGCCCGAAGGCGAAATGCACGAACTGGGGCTATTGTTCGCCAATTATATTATCAGGGCCAGAAACCACCAAACGGTATATTTGGGGCAATCGTTGCCATTTAATGAAATAGAATTTGCCCACGATATTCACAAACCCGACTATATTTTTACAGCCATAACTTCTGTGCCTACGGGCAATGAAGTACAGCCCTACGTAAATAAATTGGCCGAAAGATTTAAAGATTCTACCATTTATATTACTGGTTATCAGGTAGTTGGTCAAGATATTGTTGCTCCAAGTAACGTAAAAATAATAAATAATGTGTATCAATTGATAGAAGCTGCCAGCGAATAAAAATTAAAAGCTAGACCATTTCTACTAAATCATATTCCCAAATGAAAAACGCTAAACTTTTCGTTCTTGCTATTTTGATAACCGCATGGCTAATGCCACAGCGTAGTATTGCCCAACAAGGCCCACCCGACCCCAAACGCATGGCCACTCGCCAAAACGAATGGATGAAAACTACGCTATCTCTGGATTCGACCCAAACCAAGGCCGTAGAAAAACTCAACCAAAAATATGCCGAAAAATCTGCTGACTTGTTTGCGGGAGGATTCTCGCCAGAGGTTCGTGAACAAATGCAAGCACTCAATACAGACAAAGAAGTAGAACTAAAAAAATTATTAACACCCGAACAGTGGAAAACCTACGAAGCCAAAAAAGGAGAAATGCGAGGTGGAGGAAGGCGAAGAGAAAAATAAAACTGTACTAAATTATAAAATCAACAAAGCCCTAGAATTCAATTTTAGGGCTTTTTTTTTCCTAAGGTCTGTGGCTCACAGACCTTAGCGGTAAATGGACGATTTTATAAAATGTAGCACAAATACAGAAATTCGTTTTAGCGTATTGCTTTCGCAAAGGTATTTCTGCAAGGTCTGTGGCTCACAGACCTTAGCGGTAAATGGACGATTTTATGAAATGTAGCAAAATACAGAAATTCGTTTCAGCGTATTGCTTTCGCATAGGTGTTTGGTGAGCCACCAA
>JAYWHL010000230.1:0-10032 GCA_043777715.1 Cytophagaceae bacterium
CTTTCAGGAAATCGTTCTTTTATTTTTGGATAATATTCTTCGGCTTTTGTGCCGTCTAGGGCTGTTCCTAGGGCTTCGAGGTACCAAGGGTCTTGGCCGTCGTAACCATCAATGAGTTTTGTAATAATTTCTTCGCATTTCTCAAGGGGTTCGTCTCTTAGGGCAATGCCTACTTCTCGTCTAAGGGCTGGGTCGGGGTCGCTGGCAAGGCTTAGGCATATTGCCGTGAGATCTATGTTGGTTTGGCGTAATGCCCTAAAAGTGGTGAGCCTAAGGTTGGGGTCAGTACTTTGGAGCATGGGCTGGATATTCTCTATGCCTTCTTTACCCATTTTACTCAATAGCCATATTGCCCTTGCTTGGTGATAAGGGTTGGGGGCATTTAATAATTCAGCAACATCAGGAATGGCCAAAGAGCCTTCGTTGCGTAGTGCCTCAAAACCCATGTTTCTCACATTAATTGCAGGACTTTGGAGGGCTTTTATTTGTCCCCTGATGGTGCTTAGGTCTATTTTGGGAGGCGTTAATTTTTTGCCGTTTTTGGGAGTTAGCCTATAAATACGGCCATAACCTTTTTTGTCGTGCATGGCATGGCCGCCCACAATGGGGTCGTACCAGTCGGCAATGTATAAAGAACCATCTGTACCCACACAAATATCTGATGGCCTAAACCACTTGCTTTTGTCTTGACCCGTTGCATACCATTCGTATTGTTCGCTTGTTACAGGCCCTTGCGAGCTGATGAGGTCTCTGCGTTTTAGTTCAAATCCTGCTCCTTTGGCTTGGGGAAGATACGAGAAGATAACATTTCGGCCAGCTTCGCAGCTCAATAACATTCCTCGATAGGCTTTACCAAGGGCATCGCCTTCATAAACCATCATGCCCGTTGGCGAGCCAGCCCCTGTGTTGTCGCCTGCGGGCATCAGGCCAGGGTCGTCTTGGTGCCATGAGGCCGTAAACATATCTTGGCCTGGGCGGCGGTCGGCTTGCCAGGCTCTTGTGCCATCTGCCGAAAAATACCCTGCATTGCCATTTTCCATTACCCAAGATGTTCGGCAGGCAATCACTTGGTCGTCGTTATCGTTTTGCCACATATTACCGTACGAATCTAGTGCTACTTCATAAGAATTTCTAAAATTATGAGCCATTACTTTCAGGTTTTTGCCTTGGGCGTTCATTCTCAAAGCCATACCTCCTACCCACACTCGGCCATCGTCGGACACTTGATTTCCTTCGTTTTTGGTGTTGTGGGGCGTACCTCCTGTATAAACCGACCCCGACCGCAAGTTCCAGCCGTTTTTGTCGCTTACGTGGTGTGGCCCTGCATTGCCCACATTAAAATACCAGTTACCGTCTGGCCCAGCAACGGTTGAGTGCAAGCTATGGTCGTGGTCGAGCCCCCCAAAGCCCGTAAGTAAAATCTCTTTTTTGTCGGCTTTATCGTCGCCGTTTTCATCGGTATAAACAATCAGATTTGGTGCTGCCGACACCACCACTTTATTCCCAATAAAAGCAATGCCCAAAGGTGAAACGAGGTCTTTATCTTCAACAAAAACCGTAAATTTATCGGCTTTGCCGTCTTGGTCGGTATCTTCCAAAATCATCACTCGTTCGCCATTGGGGTGATTGAGGCGGGTATCGGCTTTATTGTTAAAATCCCTATAATTTACGGCCTCTGTTACCCAAATTCGGCCTTTTATGTCCACATCTATATTGGTGGGATTATACAACATCGGCGACTCCGCCCACAGGACTACCTCAAGGTCATTGGGAGCAAAAAGCACAGTAGAATCAATATTAATACGCTGATTTACATACTTTTGTGAAAATCTAAAGCGACGACCGTCCGACCGAAAAGCCATTAAAGTAATGCCTAGGATTAGACTTATAAAAAGTGTTTTTTGGGCTAATAAATTCAGTTTCATATAGTAAAATAGTGTTTGGCAATAAGTCAAGGTATCAATTGATAAAATTAATCTTTCTTTTTCAGATTTGACTACAAACACCATAAGAATGATTTTGGCTTGAAAATTGCTCTTTGAATTGCTTAACTTTGTTAGATTTTTTGGATAGTGCAATTATCAACTCATCAAACCCTATTTTAATGAATAAAGAAAATATTATAAAACTAACCATGCTCATTAGCGTAATGGTATTGTTTTTGGTAGGAAGCCGTTTTAAGGCCGAAGAACGAAAAGTGGAATGTAGCGAGGGGCTTTGCACCAAACCGCATCATCATGGCGAGTTAAATTATCACGAACGTTTTGATTTAGAACACGATACAAACTTTGTTGTGAAAGTAGCCAAAAGCTGTGCCAATTTTTGGGAAGCCAACGCCACAGGCATGACCTTTGCCATGATTATTGCAGGAGCGGCTTTGTCGCTTTTGTTGTCTTGGAAAAAACTAGAGCAACTCTTGGCCATCAAAGGCATAAAAGGAGCGGCCTTGGGTAGTATTTTTGGAATGCCCTTGAATATGTGTGCCAATTGTTCGGCAGTGGCGGGGGTGGGCCTAACGTCGCAAGGCGGCAGTGCCGAGGCCACTTTGGGTGTAATTCTTGGCGGGGCTTTGCTCAATATGATTGGTATTGTAACGATGTTCGGCCTTTTTCATCCTTCGGTAGTGATTTCCCGACTGGTGTTTAGTATCCTGATGATTTTGGTAGTTGTGCCTTTTGTTTCAAAATGGGTCAAAACCGACGAGGCCGTAAAGCCCAAAAGTGCGGTTTTTAATATGATTTCTTGTTATTTTCCAGAAAAATCATTTGTCCAAACCATGATTAAAGCCCTCGAAGATTGGCTGATTGCAGTGGGAAATATTGCCTATAAACTCATTCCTTTGATGCTTTTGGGTACATTAATAACCGCCATTTTTAGAGTAATTTTCCCCAACGAAGTTCTTCATCAAATCACTGGCTACAACCAAATCTTGATTGTGTGTATCATTTCGTTTATTGGTACGCTGCTTTCTATTCCTGTTTTGTTTGAGATATTGTTGGGTACAATTCTCTTGAATTTAGGCTTTTCTAACGGAGCTATTGCGGCCATGGTTTTTACGGCTCCGTCGTTTGGTTTGTTTACCTTGGTGCTTACCAAACAAAAACTGGGAGGCTATAAAGTACCCGTCATTATTTTGGGAATAACCTTTATTTTTGGCATTGGGGCGGGTTTATTATCAGAGTTTTTAACTAAAATTATGTAATCATGAAAAAAACAATATTCGGCATCATCTTATTTTTAATACAAATCTCATTAGCCATTTTTTATAACAGCACCATCGATTTAGTAATTATCGCCAGCATTGCCGTGCTTACTTTTGGCTATATTTTATACAGATATTTCAGAAAAGAATACGACAGTTGCGAGTTGTAGGGGCTTGAGTCTTCACAAAAAAATCCCTTTCAAGAATGAGAGGGATTTTTTTGTGTAACATACACAACCCAAAATCTAATTACTAAAATCAACGTCGGGCTTGTCCATTTTGCGTTCTTTTTTGCGGAAAGTAGCATTGGCTTTGCCTAGGGGCAATTGTAGCGTAATTTTATAAAAACGAATGTCTCGGCGGTTCATGCTGGTTCGGAAAATATTACCCCAAAGCCCTGCCCTTTGGCTAGTTTTTTTGAACCATTCCCACAATTTGTTAGCCAGATATTCTTTGGCTAAATTTGTGCAAAACATTAGGTAAGTGAACCTAAACTTTAGGAAATTTTTGAGTAAGTTGCTTAAAATCAATAAATTGAGAGCCAACTTCAAAAAATGAATTTCGCCATAGCTACGAATACTTTCTTAATCGCCAATTTTATCTAAATATGTCCTATCAATCGCCGCTATATATTCTTCAAAGTTTAAATATTAGTTCGTCAGAGCTTAATCCAGAGGGGATTAGTCGCCTCAAGAAAAAACTCATGGCCGATTTTAACCTTGTCGGTACGCCAACCATCGCCATCAATGGCACGGACTATACCAAAGACGAAATCCTTAAAATCATAGATCGCCTCAAAGACGTTGAACATTTGGCGGGGCATCAGTATATTTTTGAGCAAAAAAACCTATTGGCTTGGCTAGAAAATTCGGGTAAGGGCGATATTCCCATGCTTGAAGCAAAAGCCTTTGTCAAAACCTTTGAGACCGATGCTTTTATACTTGATATTTTGCAAGAAGCCCTCCAAAAAAATATCATTTTTCTTTATCATAAACGTAGGTTCAAAGATATTTCCCAGCCAATAGCTATCGTCGAACTATTACAAGATTACCGCAAAGCCGAATTTTATAATTTGATTTTTGAAGAACTTGACGAACTTTGTAAAACAATTGAACAAGCCAGCCAATCGCCCAATATCAGAGAAAATAACGCCACTTTTGGCTTTATCATTACGCCAGAGTGGACTGATTTTTTGAACAATTTGCCCGAAGAATTAGCCAATATCCGTTCTGAATATTGCAGATGTTTGATAAATTATACGGTAAGCACTCAGAAAAAAAGCCGTAGATGGACTTATGAAGTGAGTTATCAATTAAGCCAAACGCTTTGCGAACCCGAACTGTCCGAACTCATTGCCAATAACCACACTATTTACAGAGACAACCATCAAAATACGAACAAAAGTGATGCCAGCAACGCTTGGATTTATTGGCTGATTTATGCCGTGCTTATGCTTTTATTTAGGGTAAATTCTTGTAATAATAAAAACAGTTCGAGCTACGACCAAAGGAATGTCCCCGTTCCCGAACAAGAAAAAACTGAAAGCCTATTATCAACCACAAGAGAACAAAACGGCACTTCAAAACCATCAATTCCTGGCACCACGTTTTATGTATTGCATACCCAAGCCTATCAGCAAGCCTTAACCTTGGCCGATTCTCAACAGTTTGTAAGCCAACGAGACGTGAGTAAATTGCTTGTAAATATCAAAAATGGCACTAACTTGTTGGCGGGTTTATCGCTATACGATTCAAACCGCATTGAAGTAGATACCACCGCCACAAACAGAACGGGTCAGGAAAATATTGTGTTTGAAAATAAAACCAAATTCGACCTACTGGTGCTGCGGGCAGGTTACGACAAAAACCATAGCTTTTTTGTAAAAAAAGGAACGAGTTATGCCCTCAATTGCTGTCCTGATGATATTTTTAATTTTTATTTTGGAAATAATTGGCATAAAACAGAAGATGACAAACGATATTTGAAAGAAAACAACTACTTGTATATAGTCCAAAACAAGACTCCTTTTGGTGGCTATTTTTCTCAAAAACACCCCAATAGTTTACCCATTTTTTATCAGACACATACCCTGACCCAAATCCTAAAAGGGGCTGCCCTGACATTCACAGAAGATATTCAAGCAAAAACGATAGCATTTGGAATCAAGAATTTGAGCATCAACAAAGACTCGAATATTAACAGAGAAGACATTTTGGCAAAATAAAAACCATGAAAGCACTCATCGAAATAGCCAACCAGCTACACGCCCTAGACCTAAAAATGGCCAAAGAACCAAACGTGGCGGCCTATACCCGACACCTAAGCCGAATCCGTAGCCTTTTGGCCGAAGAGGGCATTGTTTATCATAGTCCCGAAGGCGAAAAATATGCCGATACCCGCACCGACATCGAGGCCACCATTACAGGCCAAGCCACCGAAAACCTTACTATCGGGCAGGTTATTAAGCCAATCGTGATGTTCAATAATCAAATTGTGCAAACAGGCATCGTGATTGTTTCTTGATAGACAAGATAAGTAGCCATAGGCAATAAACTGTGTTGGCCGACACTCGGTATAGGCTTGATATACAGGAGATTACAAATTAAAAAACACCGATTCCGAGTGCTGGAGTACTGGATAATTTTATAAAATGTAAAGCAATTCTCCCGAATTGCAGTTCCCGCAATCTAGAAAATTGCTTTACGCCTAATTTTCATAAGTACTCAATCAAAATTAACGTATTTGCGTACTGGATAATTTTAGAAAATGTAAAGCAATTCTCCCGAATTGCAGTTCCCGCAATTTAGAAAATTGCTTTACGCCTAATTTTCATAAGTACTCAATCAAAATTAACGTATTTGAGTACTGGATATTTTTACGAAGTATAGCATAACACAGAGATTTGTCTAAGAATATTGCTTTCGCAAAGGTGGTTGCTGAGCCACCAACCACGGAAAAAAGCAGTTCCCGCAATTTGGAAAAATTGCTTTACGCCTAATTTCCAAAGCATTAATTAAAAGTCCTTTTCTTTTGGAGAAAGGTTGAGATGAGACGAAAATTAAAATTGTCCAACTTCAAAGTCTTTAAGCATTTACCAATATCAATTATAAAAAAATATGCAAACCATTAATTTTGGCATAGACCTCGGTACTACAAATTCATTAATTGCTCGTTTTGCTGGTAGTAACGTAGAGGTGTTCAAAAACCCGATTGGCTTCAAAGAAACCCTGCCTAGTTGTGTGGCTTTCAGAAACGAGCGGGTGATAGTGGGCGATAAAGCCAGGGAGTGGCTACTGAAAGACCCCCTAAATGTGTTTTCGGCTTTTAAACGAAAAATGGGAACAGACGAAAGCTATTTTGTGGCCTCAAAAGATAACCTTTCGGTATCGCCCATTGAGCTATCGGCGATGGTATTGAAAGAACTCAAAAACTTTGTATATTCGAGCGAAGTACCTCAAAGTGTGGTAATTACGATACCTGCAAGTTTTGATACTGTACAGTCCAACGCCACCAAACAGGCAGGTTACGAAGCGGGTTTTGCCGAGGTTGTGTTGTTACAAGAACCCATTGCGGCATCATTAGCGTTTTTTAACAAACACCTTTTATCAGACAAACAACAAGGCAAATGGCTAGTTTATGACTTGGGCGGAGGTACTTTTGACGTAGCTTTGATAGGCATAGACGGCTCCGAAATGAAAGTTTTGGACCACCAAGGCGATAATTTTTTGGGAGGTGTAGACTTCGACCATGACCTAGTGATGCAGGTAATTGTGCCTAAATTGATTCAAAAAACGGGTAATTCGGCACTCGCCGAGCAAATAAAACTAAGAAATAGTATTTATGAAAAACTCTATTACGTTTTGTTGCTCAAGGCCGAAGAAGCCAAAAAAGAGCTAAGTTCCAGACCCACAACCGAAATAGAGTTTGTTTATACCGACCCAAATGGCCAAGACCAAGACATTTATCTTGAAATATCCCAAGCCGAGTTCAACGCCATAATCAAAGACCGCATCAATGCTACTTTATTGATGTTGGAGGTTATCTTAGACCGTAATGCCTTAACAAACAAAGACATAGAAGAAATAATTTTGATTGGAGGGAGTACTTATATCCCCTTTGTGAGAGAAACCATAGCCCAACAAACCCAGATAAAAGTAAATACCCAAGCCGACCCTAGCACGGCCGTTGTGGTTGGAGCAGCGTATTTTGCAGGAAACAAGCCCATTAGCATCAAAAAAGAAGAAAAAGAAAGCCCCGAAAATGCAAATTCACTCAGCATAAAAACAGGCTACAACACCACCACCAAAGATTTAGAAGAATATATTTCGGCTCAAGTAAATAACTATTCGGCAGGGTTATTTTATCGTATCGTTCGGGCAGATGGTGGTTTTGATACGGGTCTCAAAGCCCTTAGCCCTACTTTTGGCGAGTTTGTGATGTTGTTGCCCAACAAAATTAATAGTTTCCAAATCAAAATTTTTGATGCTCAAAACAACCCCGTTTTCATAGAAACAGACAGTATCAATATTTCGCATGGCTTGTTTAGTTTATATGGCCAACCCCTCCCCGAAGATATTTGTATCGAGATAGACGACCTCAATAATAATTCGACTCGCTGCGATGTTATTTTTGCAAGAAATAGTATCCTGCCCTTGACCAAAACGATTTACAAAGAAATGAGTAAAACGATAAGAAAAGGCTCTGGCGATTCGCTAATTATTAACCTCATGGAAGGTGATGCCAAACAACACCCCAGCACCAACAAAGTGATAGGCGTAATAGAAATAAAGGCCGAAAACCTGACAAGTGATTTAGTAAGAGGCTCGGATATTGAAATAAAAATAGACATCAGCGAGTCGAGGGACGTAAGCGTGAGTACGCATTTGGGCATGACCGACCAACAATTTGAGGAGGTTTTTAGCCCCACCAAACGCTATGTAAGTATTGCCAAATTACAAGACGAAATAACCGAATTGAGAGGGCAATTGTCTTTGGATTTGGACAAAGCCCTACAAACCGAAGACTATGACATGGCTGCGGGTATTCAAGAAAACATAGACAAAGCCCGTGAACTTTATGATAAGTCTAAAGCATTGAATATAAATGCTTTGACTGATGAAAAATATCAATTAGACGAAGCAAAACGCCGCCTAGCTCGCCAATTATATACCACAAGACCCGTGAATAATAGGGTGATTAGAATCAAAGAAAAATATTATAGCTGGATAGAAAACCTAACGTATTGGTTAGACGAAATGCAGGATATTCCTCAAAAATATCAAGACCAAATAAAAGATTTGAAAGAAAGCGAAACCGAAGCCATGCGAAGTAATAGCTATTTTGCGGTAGAGGGGCATTTCCAAAAAACGATGAAATTGGTTAATAAAATTATTTATTATACCCCAACGCTTTTGGTGGGCTATTTCCATATTTATAGCTCACAACCACCCGAAAGTTTTGATAATTACACAAAAGCAAAACAAGACATAGAGCGTGGCGAAAAAGCCCTAGAACGTCAAAACTACGAGGAACTCCGTTCTATTTTGATGAGTTTGGTGGGGAATACCAAAAACGCTGAAATGATAGAAACCAAAATAAAAGGAACAGGTTTGAGTTAGCTATTTAGACATTTTCCCCGTGGTTGGTGGCTTTTTTCCGTGGTTGGTGGCTCACCAACCACCCTTGCGAAAGCAATATACTTAAACAAATTTCTGCGTTACGCTATCCTTTGTAAAATTGCCCAGTATTCAGAACCAAAATATAATCAATACAAAAAAGTTAATATCTTTACAATCATAATCAATTGCATATCAAAACAATATGGAAAATCAGTCTAACAAAAAAACATTAAAAAAAATAGCTAGGGTTTTGAAAAGTATGTACCTACAAGAAGACACCGACATAGAACGAGCCTTGGAATACGCTACGGTAATGATTAAGAAGTGATTGAATATCAACCCTTTGTGCCTTTGTGGTTAATCTTGTATTTGCTTACAAAAAATTGAATATCAAACCTTTGTATTCTTTGTGCCTTTGTGGTTAATCCTGTATTTGTACTTGGTTACAAAAGACTGATTATCAACTCTTTGTACCTTTGTGGTTAATCTTATATTTGCTTACAAAAAACTGAATATCAAACCTTTGTGCCTTTGTGGTTAATCTTGTATTTACTTACAAAAAACTGAATATCAAACCTTTGTATTCTTTGTGCCTTTGTGGTTAATCCTGTATTTGTACTTGCTTATAAAAGACTGATTATCAATCCTTTGTGACTTTGTGGTTAATCCTGTATTTGTACTTGCTTATAAAAAACTGAACATCAAACCTTTGTATTCTTTGTGGTTAATCTTGTCTTTGTATTTACAACGAAGGATACAAAAATGTTTTGTTCAAAAACCCCTCGGGCTTGAATTTAGACCAATTGTCTTTGCTTAGTTTTAGGCGGTCGGCAATGATAGAAAGCACCGACTGATTTACCCCCAAGCCAATATGGCTGCCCCTTACTTGAATGTTTTGGTGAAAATGGTCTTCTTCTTTTTCCATACAAATTTTCCAAGAAACAATACCGTCTTCTTTAGAATAAATGGCCGTAGTAGGTACGGGAGCAGGGAGTGGGAGGTTTTCTAAAAAATCGTGATTGATTTGCGTTACTTTTTTGCCACCTGATATTAGATTATAAATCCACGACACATTATTGGGTTGGGTAAGTCCCGCAAACGGCGAGCCTAGGGTAATTACCTGCCGAATAATATCGGGTCGTTCTTTGCTGATTTGTCGGGCATAAACACCGCCCAAACTCCAACCTATCAGGCTAATTTGCTTGCCTGTTT